>JAIKZC010000157.1 GCA_024682575.1 Lachnospiraceae bacterium
TCATATATCTTGGAAATGGTATCCTTTGATGCAAACCAGAGATCCTGCTTTATCGAAAGAGCATAATTAAAGCAGCTCCTTGCAAAGCTTTCTATTGAAGAATCAATATTATGCATTCCCTGAATAACACCGCTGCCCTTGAAATCAAAAATGGTCTGTCTGATCTCTTTTCCGTCTTCTCCGGTAAATACAAGTTCTGCCTTACCTGCTCCGGGAACTCTGATCTCAGTATTTTTGTAGACATCTCCATATGCATGACGAGCTATTGTGATAGGTTTTTCCCAACCTGATACATAAGACTCCACGCCTTTTACTATAATTGGTGCGCGGAAAACCGTTCCGTCCATGATAGCTCTTATTGTACCGTTTGGACTCTTATACATCTCATGAAGATCATATTCCTTAACTCTTGCGTCATTAGGCGTAATGGTTGCACATTTAACCGCAACGCCAAGTCTGTTTGCCGCATTTGCAGAATCAATTGTAACCTGATCCCTGGTCTCATCACGATATTTAAGTCCAAGATCATAGTATTCTGTCTTCAGATCAATAAAAGGATTAAGGAGCTCATCCTTTATCATCTGCCAGATGATCCTGGTCATTTCATCTCCGTCCATCTCTACCAAAGGTGTTGTCATCTGAATTTTAGCCATAATTTTCTCCTCCTTTAATCATACCGAATGCTGTCCCTCAAACCAGCCTCCGATGGATTTCCCGGCATTATGCCATCTTCTTTTTCTCCATGTCTGAACTATCATTGTTCTCACATTCCGTAACATTTTTAAGAGCGTTCAGAATATGTTCATGAGCATATTTTTCAGCAAGATCCGGATCATTATTCCTTATAGCTGATTCAATAAGTTTATGCTCTTCATTGCTCACCCTTCCTCTATCAAGTTTGCCAAGTGAACGTTTTCTGACAGAATAAAGGTATTGATGATAATCATTCAATAAAAGCTCAAGCCTTTTTGAACCTGATGCCTCATACATCAGCTTATGGAACTGGCTGTCAAGCTCTGTAACTTTATCAAAATGTCCCCTTGCAGCATGGAAATCCGACATATAAAGTATCTCTTCCATTCTGTCCGCCTGAGCCGCAGTTATATGTTCACAGGCCCATCTTGCTGCAAGCCCCTCAAGTCTCGAACGTATCTCATAAATATCATAGATATCCTTATCTGAGATACCCTCAACAATAGCTCCTTTATTAGGAACTATTGTAATAAGACCTTCAAGCTCAAGCTGGTGAAATGCATCCCTTACCGGAGTACGGCTTACACCGTATTCTTCACCTATTGCCACTTCTTTAAGTTCTTCCCCGATCTTGTACTTTCCATTCAGGATATTTTCACGAAGCTGGTTATACACCCTGCTTCGCAGCGAGTACTTATCGGTAACTTCTTTCTGCATACTCTCATCCATCATTTTTCCCTCATTTCAAACCACAGCTTACGACTTCATCTGTTTACTGTTTTACTGTCTTAAAGTATTTGCATCATTGTATGCAACTATACAAGTATCTGTCAAGGGATTAATTTAATCAGTTTAATTTTGATTTATTTTATTCTCCTTGTAAAGTCAGTAAATAAGCGGTTTCTGAGGCATTTTAAAATAAATTGAGTAAAATTATATTTTCTTAAAAATCAAGAAATTCTCCATTGGGAGCGAGATAAGGCTCCAGACTTTTTCTTAAATATACAGCCATTTCCTCATCAAAAGAATCAAAGTCTATTATTATATAGTCAAATGATCTTTCTGCCAGAGGAAACGTTTTTGTCCCACCATTTTTAAGCTCACTGAAGATATTGTCAGATATTATCCTGTCGGCCGAAAACCTTGCAATGCCTGCCAAAAGCGGTGAGATCTCCACACCGGCCGTCCAGGAATTAGGATAAAGCCATTTTATTCGGGAAAGATTCGCCCCGAGTCCCGAAAACAGTTCCAATACTCTTACAGCCTTATTATGATCTTTCTCCTTTTTCTCAAGCGCAGAGATAATATCTTCCGAATAAAGCTCGTAGCTCCACATATCAAATCCCCACTTTTCAGTGAAGGTCTCTCTGCTTTTTATCATTGTCTTATTTTCACTGTCAAAGCCTTCTCCGCCCTTGTGATAAATAAATGCATTATGCACAAGGTACTCACGGTAACCTGCCTGAGAAACTCTTAATCCCAGATCATCATCCTCAAAATACGCCGGTGAAAATCTTTCATCAAAAATTATATCCCTGTCGACGTTCATGTCACTGAACCGCATTTCTGTGATCGCCTCGTTCAGAGCCTGAAACTTTATGAGAAGGGCAAATCCTGTCAGACGCTGTCTTATCTCTAAAGCATTTCGCATGGGAACATTATTCAGACTTCCAAATTTTATGCAGCCCTCCAGTGATTTATCTTTGACATCAATTGTCTGTGCCGTAACATTATTTGAAACACCGCTCACCATACCGGTATCATGACTTGAATATAGAGCCATCCTTAAGAAAAACAATGCATTTGGAGTAAGCACTGCATCATTATTTAAGAAAAATATATCATTTCCTGCAGTCGCTGCAGCTGCTCCGATATTGCAGGCTATAGGAAAACCATAATTTTTTGAAGCTTCAATAAAAAGAATATCCTTCTGCTCCTCGAGCCACTCAGCAGCGCCGTCTGTTGAAGCATTATCAACGACTACCACTTCCGTATGCGCGGCATCGGTATAATTTCTTATGGCTTTTAAGTTTTCTTTCATAATTTCGATATCATTATACGAAACTATGACTATTGATACATCACTTACCGAAAGGGAATTCCCGAGAAGAAGCTCATCTATATCTTTCTGGATCATACGAAGATCGTTTATCGGGAAACTTGAGAGTTTTTTTAGATAGAACAATGCCTGCTCAAAGCAGATATAGGCCATGTCGGCATTCCTGTAAAAATACCATCTTCCGAGCATGTAAAAGAGCTCATAATTTTCCGGATCTGTCTTCATTGCCTCGGATATCAGATCAAATTCTTTTTCATACTCTCCGTTCGTTTCAAGAGCAGCTATATCGTTAAGCATTTCTTTAATGTTATCAGTCATATTTATCTGCCTCTCTTTACCAGGATTATTTGATTATATCGTAATTTTACGCAAAATAAAAGTTTAGTTAAAACTTAGGAAAAGCAACAAGTCAGACATTGTAAAAATGCCTGACCTGTCAGTTAGATATCAATTTGAACTATTTATTTTTAGAAACACTATTCTTTGAAACTGTATTTCCTGATACAGCATTCTTTGAAACAGAATCCTCAGAGACCGTATTATCTGAAATGGTATTATCTGATACTTTATTTCCAGAGGCTGTATTTTTAGAAACTGTACTCTTAAAATTACTGTTTCCGTAAGGACTATTTTTTGATACTGTTTGATTGGATTTTCTTGTATTTTTCCAATAGCTGTTTTCTGTATTGCCATTCTTCGGATAAGTACCGCGTCCCGACGAAAGAGCGGATGACGATACAGAAGAAGTTGAATTTCCTGAAGCAGAAGCGACAGATGCTGAGAATTCAGACATTTCAGGAGCTGAGTTTCCGCTTTCTGTACTGCTTTCTTTATTATAATCATCATTAGGTATTATATAAACCGAATTTCCGACTATCTTGCCTGTTCCAACAAGTCCCTTTGGATTTTCCCTGTCAAGCGGTGTATAGGGTGCCTTTGTGCCCCAGACGGAATCTACAACGATCGACCCGCCGTTTCTTACTGTTCCGGCCGGCGCGTCAGAACTACTATCATCAGAAGCAGAATCGCTTTCATTACTATTATCATCTTCTATAAGATTCCCCTCCTCTTTATTCTTCTTCCTTGCCTCGTTTCCGGAAATAACCTTGTTGCCAGAACTTGTTTTAACTACTGCATAATTATTTGCATTGGAAATAAATGCCGATTTATTTACTCCATATTCTATTTTCATACCTTCAGGGCAGTTTTCGAAAGCTTTTTCTGCAATATCGCAGGCTGAGTTTTCTATTGCTACATATTTAAGTTTATAGCAGTCCCTGAATGCATAATCTTCTATCGTATTTACTGAATTCGGAATATATATTTCCTCAAGTCCTGCCGCATTACAAAATGCGAATGAGGAAATCGTCTCTACATTGTTCGCTACATATGCCATTTTCATCTTTTCGGCTCCCCAGAAAGCATACGGAGCTATCAATGAGACTGTGAAGGGCATGATAAAATTATCATTGTCTCTTCCCGGAATATATGAAACAAGTCTTGTAGAATTCATATTGTAAAGAACATTATCATTAAAAAAGAAATAGGAATTTGAATTTCCGCTGCCAAGACTTACCTGTGTAAGTTCCGTATCTCCTGCAAAAGCACCATCTCCTACATAGGAAATACTTGAAGGCATATAAAACGAAGAAAGCTTCGAACACATTGCAAATGCACTTTCCCCAATAGATTCAGTTCCCTCCTGAAGCTTCACGCTTCTAAGTTCAGAACAGCCATAAAAAGCCTTTTGCCCGATTTTTGTAACCGACGCCGGAATGCCGATCGACTCTAAGGTCTTATCATTCATAAAGGCTTCATCACCTATTTCTTTTACATTACTTGGGATATTAATACTTGTCATGTTATCGGAAACAGCATATTTTACCAATACTCCATTTTCGATCTTCATAGAGCTCTCCGCTTCAAGTCCCGGAGGCCTTATAAAAAATATGAGAATTGCCGCTGCCGCAAAGAATATTGCCAGCGTTATCCTTATGATGCGCTTCATACCATGCTCCCCCTGATTCAAGTAATTCCTTATGATAGTTAATTATTCCCCAAATATTTTTAACTTTCCTCTTTCTAAAAAACTTTTTGACACAGAAGAGTTCTCAGCTGTGCCAAAAAGTTTTCTAAGGACTGAATAAATAACCATGACTTTTGATGCAAAGTCTCAAAAATCCTGCAGGCAGGCTATTTATTAATTTTTATCTGGCAACCCTTACCCTTGCCTTTGCAGGCAGCGGATCCTTCTTCAGGAAGAGGAATACCGAAAGTGCTGCAAGACCGAGTGATAAGAACCACTTCGGACTTATCGGATCACCTGTCTTCGGCGTTGAATCAAGTGAATTACCTGCCGAAAGGTTATTGGTATCAACATAGAATCCATAAGTCGAGAAATGCGTAGCCGTAAAGGATGCGCAATCCTTCCCATCAATAGATGTAAATCTTGTAGAAAGATTTTCAAGATCACCGCTGTGGCTTACTGCAGCCGCCTGGTTATTTCCTCCGTAAAGCGCCAGAGAATCAGGAAGCGGTAT
>JAIKZC010000178.1 GCA_024682575.1 Lachnospiraceae bacterium
CCGGCCATACCGAACCTTCATCCAGGCCTTTTTCCAAAAGCCATTCATCCTCAACGGAAATTAATTTTTTATCTCCGACTTCATTTATAAGAGTGACTGAAACCTTAGGCTTCTGTCCCGCTGCCGGTTCTTCACAGCCATATTCGCCGTCAAAGATATGCTTGATTTTCCACATATGACACTGCTCACTTTCTTATCTTATTTGTATTGGTAATATCTCGGTTTTTTATTCAGGCAATAGCCAAGAAGTGCCCCTACTGCACCTCCGATAATATGTGCAAGATTCGAGATATTATCGCTTACCGTTATTCCCTCGACCACCTGCTGACCAATATATATGACGGCTACAAGAATAAATGTGAGCGGTATTTCGCCCGAATTAAATCCCGTGAAAGATGCCATTATGATAAATGCAAAAACTATTCCGCTAGCACCGCACAATCCAACATTCGGAAAAAATATATAATTCACTATCCCGGTGACAACTGCTGTTATCACTATGATCTTTATAATTGTAGCTGAGCCGTATTTTTCTTCCAGCATCGGTCCGAGGAGTAAAATAAATGATGCATTATTTATGAGATGCGACCATCCGATATGCCCCAGCACATGTGTAAAAAACCGGATATAAGTCAGCGGATTTGCCAGCGATGAATGATATGTAGTGAACAGAAACGGAATCACCTGCCCCATGGTCAGGATGTTGATCACAAGTACAGATAAACAGATCAGAACAAAAGTCAATACTGCCGGTGAATTGTACGATATCTTTAATCTTCTTTTCATAGCCTTCTCCCCTGGAATATTTTTTCTATATAATTTTAACTCATTATGGGCGTAAATACACCATCTATATCTTATCAGTTTTTTGTTTTTTTCTTTACATCATGAACATGAATTATTATATTGTAACTATTATATTTAATATTTTCCGCAAGTTACACCTGACAATTTTTGCATCACCTTTCTAAATACCCTAAAACCGATTTTGTCTTTTAAGAAAATTCAGGTAAAGCATATGAAAAAAAATATCATCAAAAAATCTGTTTTCATACTGACAGCAATTTTATCAATCTTTCTTTTAACAGCCTGTGGACTCAGTCCCAAAAGCATGCTGAGCTCAATTAAGTATAAAATGACCGGGCGAGCAAACGCCGTTAAATATATCAAAGAAAAATACGGATTTAAGCCAAAAGTTACAGAAGTAAAGAACCAATACAATGAACCCGGTGTAGTTCCGATACTTTTTCCTGATCCAAACGGTATGGTTACTGTAAAAATGGAGTACGAGGGTACGGATTTTTCCGTAAGCATAACGGGTAAAAGCAAATCCACGAATGGAAGTGACTCATATCAAAAAGATGAGATATTAGCATCTTTAGAAGCTGACATAAAAGAAATATTTCCCGATCTGGTAAAAGCCAATTTTCCAAATATCGAATCAGATTATTATCTTTTTGACGCAAAATTCGATGGGGAGAATTATCAGGATCTTTTTGACAAAATTCAGATTGTCTTAAAATTCAGCGGAAGGGATTTAAGGACTGTTGATTATTCTCTTTTATTTGATAAATTCGACTGCATGGATATCTGCATGATAGATTATAAAAATACTGATCGCATGCCTTTAGATACCAATGGATCTTTCACCAGTTACGGCTATAATACAAATTCTCTTATGCCCTATGTAAATCAGTATCTATTTATTTCTCCTGATATGGAGGAGCCTTATATTGAAGATATAAATTCTTACGAATACGATGGGATAATATATTGCACGACAGAAGATGAGCCAATCATTGTTTCCGCTCTCAACGATACTGAAAAGCAGGATCTTTTGAACCAATTATACAAGGCAGACACTATCAAGTCCTTCAATATAGAATTAGCTGACGCTTACCATGTTCAGTCAAATGCAAAAAGCGTAATAGCCTGCGTACCTTTATCCTATAAAAAATCCGGAACATATTTAGAGATATCCTCTCCGGGTCCCTCCGGCTGCGATGAATCATTTCGCATAAAAGACTCTGAATATCTCTGTTGTGAGCTTTACAGTTCAAAAGAGGATTATCAGACAGACATTCAATATGGAATATTCCTTCTCGAAAAAGATGAAGATTATTTTATCGATAAGCACTTAGAGGAAATTGAGTAGGATATGTTTTAGATTTTTAGAGCTTAACCTGTTATGCCGTTCGCCTTAAAGTTATATAAGCAGCTCTTTTATCATTTTTCTGATTCCCTTTATATCCAACGGGCTTTCCTCACTTTCGTAAGTGATCAAAAGATTTTTCCCGAGATATATTCCGTTTTTCCTATATTCATCTAGTTTCTTGAAATTACTTTTTCTATACTCTTCATCATCTAACAAGCCCATGTGTTCAAGATATATTTCTTCTCTACTTTTAATGTTGAGTAAAGTAAAATCAGGATATTTATTCTTTCCATCTTTTAATCTGATCTGCTCTTCATAGCGGTAGGGTATTCCCAGTTCATAAAAGATATCCGCCAAAATAGCCTCAGATTTGGATCTGACTTTGTCTCCTTTTTTCGTTTCATATTTTTTCTCTTCCGTCATAAACGGATT
>JAIKZC010000221.1 GCA_024682575.1 Lachnospiraceae bacterium
AATTTTAAGCTTATCGCAAGAGATATTGAGCAAAAAGAAATATTAATGTCAGGACCAATTCCGACACAGCGTCAGGCATTCGACAGGATAAGAAATATGAAATTGAATCTGTCGGAAGAGCATATTAATAATGTAACTGAAATGCTTAAAAAGATGGATGAAATCAAACTAACTCCTGATGTGGGTGAGCAGGGATCCAAGCGTTATGCTTTTGGTGATCTTGTAAATGCTGATCATTATCTTCGGATCGCAATAAGTAAGGGAAATCCGGAAGAAATCATAGAAAAGAAGCGTATTTACGCTGAAAAACGCGATGGGATCAACGAACTTATGATACTTGCGGATAAATTTAATAAGAAATCCATTGTCGGTAATATGACCTCAGGCAGAGAAAGAAGTGTTCCGTGGGTGTATTCAAAGGATCCGCACAAAAGCAGTGCTATTAATGGTATTTTTACATTTTACAGTTATATAAAGAAAAATTATCCGAAGCCGGAAGAATTTAAAAAGGCGCTTGAGGATTTCAAAAAAGATCCAAATGCATTTTTTAAGAAATGCTACGAAAAAAATAGTAAAAAGATTCGCTTAGGAGAATATTATAAGGGAAAGTCTTTGGGAGAAATAGCCGGTTGTCTTAATATTTCTGAAGGTGATCAGGGCAAATATAATAATGAAGTAAGCATAGGACAAGAAGATATATCTCTCGGCAGAGGACTGGAAGCGGTGTATATGACTGATCCGAATGAAGATAACGTTGCTAAAAATGCTGCAGATTATTCTCTTATGCTAAAATGGCTTGATGTGAAATCTCAATTTGGCAGGGCGGAGCAGCAGAATCCTTTCGAAAATTCAAAGACCAGGAAGAATGTACTGCAGCTTATGTCTGTTGTCGTGCCCGGAGATCTTGATATTAATGAGATATTCGAGGCTTATCCGATCGATGAGAACGGAAACCCTGTAAAAAGGATCAAGCTCACAGATTATATTAACAGTAAAGAGGATTTTGACTACCAGGCGATCGTTGATCAGTCGGTTAATATAATTAGAGATGCAATGAAAGTTAAAGACAGCAGATTTGACCCTGTTGAATTTATGGAAAACAGGCAGGTCGCACTTAGCAGCCTTTTGACAAAGAAATACAAAGATCAGGGTAAGCCCGGATATGATCTTTTAGAGGACGAGATATTAAATCAGGATAAGTTCTATGAGTCGATCAGGAAAGCCTATCCTGAACTGAAGATGCCGGCTTTAACGGAAGAACAGAAGGAAAAGTTTAAGAAGCAGACCGAAGAATATAAAAAACGCAAGAAGCTTCTGTCTAAAAAACTATCACGTGCTGAGAAAAACACAATAAACAGAAGGAAAGCTGATATTAAGGCAGCAAATAGTCAAAATGACAGAATATTAGAGGAAATTGAGCGATCTGTCAAAGAAGGTGAGAAGGATTTTATCAACGAATACAATATCAAATTAGAACAGTTAAATCTCCTGAATAAAAATCTGAGCAGTGATCCGGGAGAAGCTGAGCTTAAAGCATATATTAATAACTATGCCAAAAGATCCGAAGAACTTATTCTTACAGGAAGAAGATATAAAGAGTGGCTTTTTGTTAAATATCTGGATGGAGATATTTCTGAAGAGTATTGTTTTAAGCGCCTTAAAGAGATAAATGACGTTGATGACTATGATAAGGACGGTGAATATAAGAAACTGACCGCATCGGAGGATAAGACTAAGAACTTATCTGAAAAAACGCATTTGGATCGTATTAATTTAAATCGTGAGAGAAGAAGGTTAGACCATAATGATCATATCCGTCCGAATCCTTTGGAAGCTGCAAGGAAAAGCGGTATGAGAAATGAAATCCGAAAATCACTTTCCGGACCATCGCTGAGAGAAGACGTAAGAAATAAGATCACAGAATTTTATAATGCAAATGAGAATGGATGGAAGAAAACGAACAATAATCCGGATCCTTTATTGGAAAAGTTCTGGAATGCAACATCGAACAGTGATGATGAGCGTCTCAGAGATATCCATAATGCGCTGGATGAGGTAAAGAAACTGCAGGATCATCTTACGGATAAAACGCCGCAGGAACTGGAGCGGATCTATACAAATCTTGAAACGGTCGTTAATAAAAATATTAATAATAACATTGAAGGTATAGCTGACTTAAGAGAATCGGTAAATTCTCTTTCAAAAAAGGCAGCCGAAGCGCTGGGAGTTGGAAATATGTCCTTCTATCAGCGATTTACACCTCTTGGAAAAGTATTTGAAGAAACCTTAAATATCAGTCCCGTTTATATTTATGAATATAATACGGAAGTCGGAATTGATGATATAAAAAAGACAGAATTGGAAGCCAAAAATGAAAAAGTCATCAGGCTGGACGGAAATGCAGAGGAAAAACTCAGAGAATACAGAAATGATCCTTTGACATTGAGGGTTCTTAATATTTTCGGTATTCCGGAGGAGGCTAACGAAAATGTCGGCCCGGCAGGAGATAATGTCGAAAAATCTCCGGAAGAAAAGAGGAACAGCAGTTTAAAGGCTTTAGACTCAGACAGGCGAAGAAATATGATCTTTACGGCCTTAAAGGCCTCTTATGCTGCAATTAGGATTAACGATATTCTTAAGGAATTACTTGGAAAGGAAAGAGCTGATGAGCTGGCCAAAAAGTATGGCACAGATATGTATGGCAGTCAGAATTCATTTAATGATCTCGAAAATTTAGATGCATTTACCAAGGATGAGCAAAATATTTTGCTTAGCGTAATGATCGGGAACCTTAGCTATAAGGAAAGAGAAAAATTAAAAGAAATTGAAAGCAGTTTTGTTCCTGTAAAAGATATGGGATTTAACAAAACTTTTGATTCCGATGCCGAAAATCAAGAGAATAAAATATATCAGGAACAATTGGAACCCTGCGACAAGCATGATGTTATAAAGGGACTTTTTGATAATGCGACATTTTTCTGGAATCCCGCAAAAGACGGTTCACGTAATGATAAGACTGAGTATTTATCAGATCTTGACTTTGCAGAGAATGTCCTGAAAGGCGGAAAGAAAGAGATCCTGGATGAGCTTAAAAAGGTAAATGGTCTTCATCTGCAGTATCAGGAGGAGATCACAGAAAAGATAATTACCGAAAATAAGGCCAACATGAAGGGAATTGCCGATACGGTTCCGGATGCTCCGAGTGAGG
>JAIKZC010000294.1 GCA_024682575.1 Lachnospiraceae bacterium
CACTTATTGGACAAAGCTGAAAATCTTGTAATTGTTTCAAATGACATTTTTTCAGATGGAAATATTTACGATGAAATGACTAGGCAATACATATCCAATATGGGGAAAATCAATCAATGCCTGGCAGAAAGAGCTGATAAAGTGCTTGAGCTGGTATGCGGAATCCCGATATATCATAAATAACCGGTTGAAAATAAAATATTAAATGGAGGGATTATATTATGGATAGTGAATGCAGACTATGGGCTATAAAAGATCCGCTTTTAACAGAATATCATGATCATGAGTGGTGTCATATTTCCCATGATGACAGATATATATTTGAAATGCTTTGTTTAGAGGGGCAGAGCGTAGGACTGTCATGGAGAACGATCATAAACAAAAGAGAGGCATACAAAAAGACCTTCTATAACTTTGAAATTGATAAATGCGCATCTATGACAGATGAATATTTGAATAAGCAATTAGAAAATCCGGATCTTATAAGAAATAAAAATAAAATATACAGTGTCAGGAAAAATGCATTAGCAGTACAGAAACTGATCAAAATTCATGGATCCCTCGATGCTTTTGTATGGTCGTATACTGATGGAAAGCAGATAGTCGGAAACTGGGAAAAAAGTTCTGATATTCCTACAGTGACAGAAATATCCACAAAAATGAGCAAAGACTTAAAAAAAGCAGGTATCTCCTTTGTCGGACCGGTGATCACATATTCTTTTATGCAGTCAATAGGTATAGTAAATGATCATCTTTTTGATTGTGAATATAGAAATCTTCAGTAATAATTCTTGATCCAATTCCGGATTTACTTGATATTTACTCGCAATTCGGTTTCAAACGCATATTTGATCGAATATTTATTAAAAATTTCTAAATTGTTGTCCTTTTTATCTATCTTTATCGTATATAATAATAGAAACAGTTAAGTTGTTAATATTAATAGGAGGATATGAATATGGCAGAAGCATTTGAACCTACAAGAGAATTGGCTGATCAGGAACTTGAAAATATATCCGGCGGTGCAAAAATGTATGATCCCGGTTTCTTTTATGAGATGCGTTTCAAGTTTAGTGACAAAGACGCTAAAAAATTACGCAATAACGGTTATAAAGTAAAATCCGGGGTTGTTTATTCACGTGGTTATTTAAATACTCTCGGACTTTATGGAAGTACCGGAGGAGAGATGGCTAGGGGATTAAAAGAATATGGCATTTCTGTAAAAACGGTTGATCATATGAAAGGCTGGAGCAACGCTAAATAATACTAAAGGGACAAAGTCAAAGGATTTATATCCGATAGCTTTGTCCCTTATTTTTATTCTTTAATTTTGCCCTTGTTTATATTTTCTCTAATGATCGAATCTGTCAGTTCAAAGAGTTTTTCAGATCCTTTTTGGGTAAGGCTTTGTCTGCCATAAACCTGCGCAGCAGAAACAGAATGTTCCAGCCAGTCTTTACCGTTATTGCTGTTATTGAGCATGAGTGGCTGTAGATTATCCATGGCATGTGCAAATCTTGATTCGCTTGTCAAACCTTCTTCAAATTCATCAAAAAGATTGATAAGTTCATCCTTCAGATCATCAGGAAGTAATGAAAAAATCCTTTCTTTAGCCTTATCCTCGCGTTCTTTCTGTGTCTTTTTCATCTCTTCATCATACGCATAGGTATCACCGGCGTCTATTTCTACGATATCATGTATAAGGCACATAAGCATTACTTTAGAGATATCAATTTCTTCATTAGAATATTCCTTAAGGATATACGCCATAATAGCCATATGCCAGGCATGCTCAGCGTCATTTTCATTTCTGCCGTTTCCGGACAGATGAGTCTGGCGGAAAATATTTTTTTCTTTATCAATTTCCAATGCGAAGTCCATCTGTTTTTTTAATCTTTCTTCCATGATATATTCTCCCGGTAAAATTATATAGATAAAATTTTTTTGAAAATATGATAATATATTATATGTTTTGTGTGTTTACGTCAAAATTATATTATGAACAGGTGGTTATCAGGTCATGGCAAAATTATACTTCAGATATGGTGCAATGGGTTCTTCCAAGACAGCAAATGCACTAATGGTCAATTATAATTATTTCGAGAGAGGAAGTAATCCGATCATTTTGAAACCTAAACTCGAAAATCGTGATGGAAAAACAATAATTAAATCACGCATAGGTCTACAGGCGGAGTGTGTATACGTCGAGGATTTTATTTCAAAATATGGAAATGACTGGAATGCTGTAAAAAAATTTGACGCCATTATTGTTGATGAGTCACAGTTTCTTTCTGCTGAACAGGTAGACTGGTTTTCGGATGTAGTTGATTTCGCCGATGTACCTGTCATATGTTATGGGCTCCGTACAGATTTTCAGAGTAAATTCTTCCCGGGCGCAATGCGTCTTATGGAGATCGCAGATAAAATAGAAGAAATAAAGACCGTATGCTGGTGCGGACGCAAAGCTGCTATAAATGCCCGTATCTGTGATGGTAAGATTGTCAGAGACGGCGAACAGGTAATGATGGGTGGAAATGAAAGCTATGTTGCGCTTTGCCGTAAACATTTTAAGCTGGGACAGATTTCTTAAATAAAAATTGACATAATTTTATCAAACCTTTATAGTCTTAAAGGGGGTGTACTTCTTAAATAGTTGTACACCCTCTAATTTTTTGAAAGGGAATCAGAGTATGGAAATAGATATGGAAAAAGCCGTAAGGACTTATGGAGATATGGTTCTGCGGCTGGCTGTCGTTAATACAAATAACAGATCTGATGCAGAAGATGTATTTCAGGAAGTTTTTTTGAAACTTTTACGCTATAAGGAAAGTATTACTAGTGAGGAGCATTTAAAAGCCTGGTTGATAAGGGTCACTATAAATCAAAGTCATTCTCATACGACTTCATTCTGGAATAAATTTACGGGAGGTTTCTCAAATATAGATGATCTGCAGGATGGATCTGCAATTAATGAGCTCTTTAATAAGGAAACTGTTTCTGATCTGACAAAGGCAATAATGAAAATTCCTCTTAAATACAGACGTATAATTCATCTTTATTATTATGAGGAGTTTTCAATTAAAGAAATCTCAGAAATCTTAGGAGAAAGTGAAAATACAATTAAAACCAGGCTTGCAAGAGGACGAAAACTTCTAAAAATTAAAATGGGGGAGGCATACGGAATATGATGAACGAATATAAAAATGATATAGAAAATATACATGCTTCTGAAGAATTGATCCAAAAAACATTAGACAGAGTCAGAGCAGAAGAAAATAAAGAATATAAAGAGAAGAAAAAATCTGCAAAGATAGTTAAGATCAGCAGTGCTATTGCTCTTTCGGCAGCTGCGGTTTTATTGGTCGTTAATTTATCAATGTTAAATAAAAGCGATTATTTCATTAATGAAATTGATCAAATGGAAGTCAGAACAGAAATGTCGGGCTTATTTACACCAACTAAAGAAGAAAGCGAAGATGAAATGTCAGAAAGCGAATTTAACAGCTATATCGGAATAGATTGTCAGAAGTTTTTTTCATCAGTTGAGTATGAAAAATCAGATATAAGCTCTGAAACAGGCAAATTTTATTACAGATCCGGGGAGGAAATTGTTACTGTTAAACTCTCAAAAAATACAGATCTCTTACCTGAAAATATGAAAACTCTTAAGACAACAGAGATAAATGGAATTGAAATTTATCTTGCTGAGGATAAGAAAAATTATTACGCTGCAGGTTCAAATAACGGAATAAATTATTTTATAACCTTTGGAAACACTGATGAAAAGCAGTTTAAGAAGCTTATAAAAGAATTTACTGAGAATTTTTAAAAAAATTTCGAAAAAGTGAAACCTTTTGGTCTTCTCAGAAGTTTTATAGACAGAGGGGAAAAAAACAGAAAAAGGAGTAAAGCTATGAAAAGAAGATCAATATTATTTTTATCAGCACTGACATTAATGGTTCTGTCAACAAGCGGCTGTTCAAACATTACAATGGCAGGAAAGGCTCTGTCAATTATTAAAAATGTATCGACAGCGAGCAGTAAAGGAGACAGCGGATCAAAAGGGAAAAAGTCCTCAAATGATGCCAAATCTACAATGATGGTCTACATGGTGGGGTCTGATCTGGAGTCAGAAATCGGAGCTGCAACAAATGATCTGCAGGAAATGGCTCTCAGTGGATATGACCAGGATGATATGAATCTGGTCATTTGTGCAGGCGGAGCCAACAGCTGGTGGAATTCATCGGTAGATGATGACTTAAAACTCTACATCATGGAAGACGAAGATATTGTTCCGGTCGACGACATGAATGGACAAAATATGGCTGACCCGGATACTCTTACGGAATT
>JAIKZC010000335.1 GCA_024682575.1 Lachnospiraceae bacterium
TAAATCCCACCAAGGATGCCGGTCTGACAGACAATTCCGCCTTTATCTACTGCAGTCAGGCTGTCTAAAAGGTTCTTAGGTCCTACCAGATCAAGAATTTTATTGATACCGCTGACTTTTCCGGTCAATTTTCCATCGTCAAGCAGAACCTCATCTGCCTCAGACAAAGCCTTCAAATATTTTTCTTTGTGTGTTGTTGCTGTTACTTTACAGTCAAGAACTTTTGCGATCTGTATTGCAGCATATCCCAATGCACAGGATGCACCTCTGATAAGAAGACTGTCATCAGCCTTCAGATTTAATGATTCAAAGAGTGAACCCCATGCTGTAAAATAAGTTTCAGGAATAGCCCCCAGCTCCTCCCAGGTCAGATCACTATCAATCTTAAATAGATGATGAGAAGGGATCAAAGCATATTCAGCATAGCTTCCGTCAAACGAACGTCCCATTCCTCCCATCATTGCTATGACTTTATCTCCGCTCTTAAAATCACTGTCAGAGGGATCGACTATTTCACCAACAGCTTCAATTCCCGGAATTACCGGCTTTTTTATGTAGTCGTATTTGATCTCTTCTTTACGAAGGATCAATTCAGAATGATTCATTCCAAAAGCTTTTACCTTGATCAAAACCCATCCCGGCCTGACTCCGGGTATTTCTATTTCATCTATATTTATGTCTTTAATTTCAACAGCTTCTTTAAGAACAATTGCTTTCATTTTTTTATTCATGAATTCAGCTCCTGTTTATTTAATAAATAAGTCACTATTCATGTCTGCCCAGCATTGAGGATCATCGCTGTAAAAGCTGCCATTTGTTCCGTTGGCTACGGCCGGACAACCTCTGCACCAGGGCTTAAGCTTACATTTACTGCATTTTTCAAACTTTTCGTAATCTCTGTATTTTTCAAAGCTTGTTTCCCAGAGATCTGCCATCCTGTCTGAGAAGACGTTTCCTACTTTACTGTCAGCAACACGTCTGCAGGCATAAATATCACCGGTAGGAAGAATAGTTGCATGGCAGTTTCCACAGTTACAGCCGCCGTATATCATTCCGGCTTCAGCATCTTCAGGGATTTTGAATTCCCCGATCTCATATTCATATAAAGTCCAAAGATGATCTTTTTTATTAAAATAAGTGTCACATCCTTCAGCTTCATATTCCTTAAATTTTTTATCACATGCAGCAAGTAGGTCTCTATACTCCTGCGCTGTCATCGACGCATCAAGCTCTCCGCCGCTTGGTACATATCTTGCAAAAGCAAAAACATTTGCCCCTGCTTTTACTACTTCGTCGATAATCCCCGGTACTTCCATTCTGTTTGTTTTAGAAACTGTAGTCATGATAATGCTTCGGATTCCTGCTCTGTTTAAGCATCCGATCTTTTCTAAAGTACAGTCATAGGAACCGGGTTTTCTAAACCAGTCATGGGTTTCACGAAGTCCGTCTATGGACATCTGATATCTTTCGCATCCATACCATTTCAATTCTCTGCATACCTGGTCATTTAAATGAAAAGGATTGCCCAGTATCGTGAATTTAATCCCATGATCATGCATGAGATCCAATAATCTCCAAAAGTCAGGATGTAATATCGGATCTCCACCTGTTATATAAAAATAAGGAGTACGTCCATAAACCTCGCAGAAATCCAGACAATTGTAGAAGGTATCTTCCATTTGCTGCCAGCTCATTGAAACAAGACAGTTATGATTTCCTGCCGAATAAATATAGCAGTGCTTGCATCTCTGGTCACACTCATCTGTAATATGCCATTGAAAAGAAAAATAAGGTTTCATAAACGTCCTCCATTAGTTTCTGATAGAATTAATCCTCCGATCCATATCTGAACCGGAGGACAACAGCGAAAATTGTATTTTAATTACTTGTTATCGCCTGCACCGCAAGCTGTTCCACAAGCAGCAGCCTTTTTCTCGGGCTTTCCGTCACCTGCACCACAAGCTGTTCCGCAAGCAGCAGCCTTCTCAGCTTTTTCGTTAACCCATCCATAAAGATTTGATAATGCCATAATTTTGTCCTCCTGTATCAATCTTATTTTTCAGAAGCGTTATTGCTTTCTGTGATTTCAATATAACCTATGCAAAAAATTAAAAAAAGTACGCACTTTTTTATTACCCGGTTACTTTTTTGTAACTTATCGACTTATGCTTTTTATAATGTTATATTGGTTGTAAGATTAAAATCTGATATAGGATGAAATTTTTAACCTTAGTTTTTGAAAGGAGTCTTTTATGAAGACAAAAGATGAACTTCCGGAATGTCCTGTAGCTACAACCGTCAGTCTCATAGGAAGTAAATGGAAATTGCTCATAATGCGAAATCTTCTGGCTCGCCCCTGGCGCTTTAATGAATTGAAAAAAAATCTGGACGGGATCAGTCAGAAGGTGCTCACTGACTCGCTCCGCTCAATGGAGGAGGACGGAATAATAACCCGTACCGTTTATCCCGAAGTTCCTCCCAGAGTTGAATATGCTCTTTCGGAACTCGGCGAATCAATGCGCCCTATAATAAAATCAATGGAAGAATGGGGCGTTGATTATAAAAGTAAGATCTGAATAATAAATCTTAAAAGAAAATGGACTTTACAGATTGATTTTTGTAAAGTCCATTTGTTTGTATCTTAATAAAATTCTATTGTCAATTTCCCAGAATAGTTTTAATCTTTGAGAATACAATTATATTTTCGTTTGAAATACCTGCTGCCGCGCATATTGCCGCATTATATATTTAGCGTTGTATCTATTTTGCTCCATATCTTTCTGAGCCTTATTTGAACTTTCTTTTTCTTCCAGTTCATGCTGCATCAGATCCATCTGTAAACGCATGATCATAATGGTGTTTGCCATATTCGTCATCATATCTAATACATTCTTTTGATTGTCTTTTATAAATTCCCCGATATTTACTTCGGTGAACTTCATTACTAATAAATCAGAATAAGCAACTACCGTATATATGGACGGTTTTTTTAGAAGAAGGCCAAATTCTCCAAAACATTTCTGCTTGCCTATGATCCCAACAATAGTCTCCTTTTCAGTTCCGTATCCCAAATAAATTTCGGCGTGACCTTTAAGTATTTTATACATAACCCCGCTG
>JAIKZC010000378.1 GCA_024682575.1 Lachnospiraceae bacterium
CAGATAAACTCAGGAAAAATTTTGAAGAACCTTCTATCTCAGTATCGGAGCTTTCGAAAACGCTTTACGATACCAATCTTAAATTATACGAAACCATAAAGGAGCGCAACGAGATGTTTGCAAATATCTCCCACGATCTTCGCGCTCCTATTACTGCTATCCACAATTGTATAGAATATCTCTCCTCCCTTGACCATATAGACGAATCCGATATAAAGGAAGTTCTTCCCATGCTTTCAAGCAGAAGTGCCATGCTTGAGCGCATGATCGAGGATGTCTTTCTGCTGACCAAGATTGACTTTGCCAGGAATATTTTCAATTTTGAAAGAGTACCTGCCGATGCTTTCTTTGAAGATATTTTCTATACTTACAAGGCTGACGAGCAGTATTCCTCACGTGATCTTTCACTCAGTATCGCTCCAGACTGCAGTGTGTCCATCAATGTTGACCTTATGTATATGAAACGTGCCATCGACAATATTTTCAAAAATGCGCTAAAATTCACCGAAGCCGGTAATTATATAAAAATGTCTGTTCAGCGTTCAGCGGAACAGACATTGGAAATCATAATCTCGAACGACGGTCAGAAGATTTCTGAGAAAAATCTGCCTCAAATTTTTGACCGGACTTTCACTGCTTCCGACAGCCGCACCCCCTCCTCTGATAATGGTATGGGACTCGGTCTCTCCATCTGTCGAGGAATTGTCGAACGCCATGGTGGGAGCATTTATGCCGTTTCAGGCGACGCAGTTGAAAAAGGCTGCGAGTTTCACATATTGCTGCCGGTGATTTACTGTTCACACAGCTCTGCGCACTTGCTGCGCTGAGCGTAAGAAAGCATAACGCAGGAAATATGGATTTGCCCCATTGCCGAAGGCAATCTTAAAATGGGCAAATCCAGTTACTGTGAGCACCTGCAAGGTGTGAACAGTAACACCGGTGATTTAATTTAAGTTAAACGTTCTATAATGCAATTTTTATCATAAAATGCAATACTGTATTTAAGATATGTATTGTATCCCTCATATCTGAGTATACTTTCATAGTGTTTTTTAGCAATTTGGAGGATCCCCTCCCTGATTGCAGCTTCCAATTCTGATTCTGTCTTTGCATGTTTTAATTCAAGGATCATTCCGCGCATTCTACCCGGATCAAGAATTAAAAGATCACTTCTTCCAAAGCCTGATTCTCTTTCAGACTGTACCCTATATCCAAAGCCTGTAAAAAAGCCATCTAAAATCAGATGATAACTATATTCATGGTATTCATGATAAAATGACAAAGTAGCTTCAAGAATTTGGGTTAAATCAGTTTCCGCCTTTTTATTCTCACCATTCCATAAGGAGTCTACCAAATCTCTGACATAAATGTTATCTATCTTATCTCTGAAAAATTCCCAGACCTCTTGTCTGAATGCAACCTTAACTTCCTTGTTCGGTATCCTGAGTGGCATTCGCTGCATTTTTTCAGTAACAGCTTTTGTAAGATAACCTGTTTCCAGCAACGCAGACCATATATTATCTCCGTTTTCATGGATTTTATGATAAGGAAGGCTATCTTTAACTGTACATTCAATTGTATTTCCTGCTAATAACTGTTCAAACATCTCATTAACATTTGCTGTTTTACCGAGAAATCCACGAATGATATTCAAAGAAGTTTCTGAAGTATTGAGCCAATAACTCTCCGGTCCATTCGCCTTGCTGTAGTCATCGTTTAATACGGACTTAACATATAAAAGAACATCCCATGGACAATACATTTTTACTCTTCCAAAAATATATCCATCGTACCATTCTGAAACAAGATCTAACTCATCCGTTAGTTCTGCATCATCCAATACTTTCTTTACATCCAGGTCCGTAAAACCTATACCGGAGGCAAAACTTGAAGACAGAACAGTATAAGGTAAAATATTGTTTACACCTGTATAACTGCTATTTTTCACGGTATAAAGGCATCCAGAAAGCATTACTGCCTTGACATTCGCATTAGTCTTGCATACATAGCTCAGCATATGTTCAATCATATCTCTGACTTTTTCATACGCAGGAGTTCCTAATGCCTTTGCCATAGGAACATCATATTCATCAATTATAACAAAAACAGGTTTCCCATAGTACTGTTTGAGCATCTGACTGATTAAATCCAATGACTGCTCTGTATTAGTTTGCTTAGCCTCTTGCGCCCACAACTTCTTAAACAATTGTCTGCTTACTTCACTAATATTTTTATTATCTTCTTCAACAAGAAATTTATTTTCCTCGCATAGTTTAGATACCACAATGCATAAAGACTGATAAACAGATTCAAAACTATCACCAAAAACAGCTTTCAATGAAATAAATACCACAGGATACCTGTTCATATATTCATCAACCAGCTCATTGTTTTTCATAACCTTTAGACCTTGAAAAATATTCAGGCTATCCTGCCTAACATCCAAAAAGTCTCTAAACATAGTCATGGTTAACGTTTTTCCAAACCTTCTGGGACGTGCAAAAAGAACTGCTTTATCAAAATTCCTTAAAAGATATTCCTCAAGAATATCAGTCTTGTCAATATAATAAGAGTTATTCTCTCTTAGTTCCCTGAAATCATCATACGATGCTTTAATATTTATAGACAATGACGTTTTTCTCCCTTCTCGTCGCAGATAGTGTCTTGTTCACATCCATGTTTATTATATCAGAAATCTATCATT
>JAIKZC010000400.1 GCA_024682575.1 Lachnospiraceae bacterium
GGAAAAAAGAAGCCTATGCAGAAAGCTTTTTTATATGCTGCATTGATAAGGAGTCGATTGTTGCCGATAAAGATGACGTGAATGAAAATGAACTTATAGAAAAGGCAATATTAAAGGATATATTTAAGAAAACAGACAGCACGATAAATAAATTTCCGGCAAAAAAGATAAAGACCTATTATGGGACAGAATATAAATATTATAAGGATACTTTCACGAAGGAGCCTGCCGGAGACAGCTACAGGGTGGAAGTTATATTTCAGGAAAAAGATGAAGAAATTCTTATGTATATCTATCTATATGAAGAGCATAGAAGATTTAACGAAGACGTTATGATGGTCTTAAGAACGATATCATAATTTTATATGATATAAATATTATTTTATTAATTAAAAGGAGCAGGGGAGAGTTATGTTTAAGAATTGTCTGGCAAAGAAAATTGCGGCTGCAGTTTCTGCAGTCCTTATTGTCGAGAGTATGATCGGAATGCCGGTCATGGCTCATGAGGATCAAACTGATCCAGTGGAAAGTCTGACGGAAGAGATTTCGGTTCAGTCTGCTAACAGTACTGTGTCAGAGTCAGCAACAGGAGTTGATGTGTCTGAAGAACTGGATGGATCGGTTCTTGCAGATTACGACAGTTCAACAGGGGTGCTTAAAATTTATACAGATGGCGATAGCGGGACTAAAACTCTCTGTAATGGATTTATGACCTATGAAGACGATCTGGGTCTGGTATATGAGGGTACAAGGATCACTTCGGTATCAAAAAATGATTTCAAGAAGGTAATTATTGAAGACGGTGTAAAAGCACCGGAAAACTCTCAGCTTTTATTTGCAAATTTTAGGAATGCTGAGGAAATGGACGTATCAGGACTTGACACCTCAAATGTAACTGAAATGTCAAGTATGTTCAGAAATTGTTCTAAAATTGAAAGCCTTGATCTAACTGGATTTGATACCTCTAAAGTTGAAAGGCTGGTCGGGGTGTTCGCTTATTGCGAGTCATTGAAGGAGATAGATGTCAGCAATTTCAATACAGAGAATGTAACCAATATGACATTTTTATTTGCCGGATGCAGGAGTATCAAGAGCATTGATATAAGCAGTTTTGATACAAGCAATGTTACAAATATGATACTTTCTTTTTATAACTGTGATTCATTGGAAAAAGCTGATCTGTCGGGACTGGATACAAGAAATGTCAAATTTATGTCGGGCTTGTTTCTTAAATGTCCTAAATTAGAATCGGTTGATCTTAGTGGAATTTCCACAGAAAATACCCTGGATTATAAAAGAATGTTCAGTGGATGCAGCAGTCTTAAAGAATTGGATATAAGCAGTTTTGATCTTACAAGAATAGATGAAAGTGCTATGAATGATTTTTTATATGGACTTGATGATCTGGAGAAGATCGTAACACCGGCTGCTATTTCAGAAGATCTGATTGATAAAATATCTGTAGTTGACTCTGAGGGCAACATAAGAAGTATGCAGGACGAAGATGGAAACAAATATCAGTATCTGCCTTCCGAATCTAAGACACTTTATTTGGGAGATTACGTACCGGAGTCAAAAAGATTAAATAATCCTTACTCTGATCTGCATAAAAACGATGGAAGCTCTGCAGAATCAGTCAGCAGGGGAAATGCAAAGTTTGCATTTGATCCGTCAAAGTCGACAACGATCGTGGCAAACGGAAAATTTGAAATAACTGAAATGTTTAATAGTGCAAAAAACTCCAATGAATATGATCCGTCTGCAAAACATAGATATACAACAGATAACAAAAAGCTTGCAAAAGTGAATAAAAGCGGAGTTTTAAGGGCAAAGAAAAGCGGCGAGATAAATATATCGCTCGAGCAGAAGGTTAAAGGAGGAAACTGGAAGCAGATAGGATCTTCAATTCATTTGTATGTGCAGAAACCTGAGATGGAGAAGAAAGCTGATCTGAAAAATGGAAATACAGCAGATGCATATTCGTATTTAAGTAAGACAACTTACGCACCGACATCCTGGATCTCAACGAACAGCTCTGTTGCAACGGTAGATGATAATGGAAATATAAAAGCATTAAAGAAGGGAACGACAAAGATTATTGCTGTATATGGAGAGGGAAAAAGCTCATCAAAGAAAAAATATAAGACAAAGCTTAAAGTAAGCGGATAAATTCATCAAGGGGGTTAATAGCATGAGGATCACGAGGCATTTTTCAGGAGGAGTAAAATCTATCAGTGATATGGTAGATTTTGTAATTGAAGAATTAAAATCCTATGGAATAAAAAGTAAGGAGTGTATAAAGGCTTCAATTACTGTTGAAGAAGCTGCTGCCAGTCTGATCCAGCATGGCAGCGGTGTTTCTTCGAAGGAAAACGATAAATCAGATGTTGGAGTTGATGTTACGATCAACGCCTTTTTAGGCAGGATTACGATAGAAATGTCTGCAGAAGGAGAGGAGTATAATTTTGCAAATGACATATCTTCGACATCGATTCACAATTCATTCGCTCAGGATGAAAGCCTGCGTGAGACTATAAGCAATATATTGCTGAAATCTCTTACCTATGATTTAAAATATAGAAATATAAATAATAAGAATTATATCAGAATGATAGTAATTCGATCAAAGAATGCCATGCTTTATCAAACACTGGGGGCAATGGCATTAGCGATCATTGTTGGATTACTGATTTCGAATTTGATGCCTGGTGAGATTGGTGAAGGTCTAAATAAATTTGTTTTGGTGCCTATAAAAACCATGTATATGAATGCCTTAAAAATGGTAGTAGCACCTGTAGTATTCTTTTCAATAGTTTCCTGCATAGTTCAGTTTTCTGATATGACAACACTTGGACGGGTTGGCGGAAAAATTATTGGAATGTATGTATTTACTACGTTTGTGGCAGTTAGTATAGGAATTTTGATCTATTACCTCTTACAACCGGGAGATCCTTCAATCGCAAATTCGCTGGTTCAGGATGCATCAGCGATAACCTCTCAGACGATGGAAGTGTCATTGTTAGATACGATAGTGGGAATTGTACCATCTGATATAGTCAATCCTTTTTTAAAGGCGAATATGCTGCAGCTTATTTTTATGGCAATCATGTGCGGTGTTGCGACAGGTCTTTTAGGAAAATATTCAGAGTTACTTGTAAATCTTTTTTCTGCCGGCAACGATCTTTTCCTTAAGATCACAACATTGGTCATTAAGGTTATGCCAATCGCGGTATTTTGTTCAATAACGTCAATGGTTATAACAATGGGAGCAAAGAGGATTTTATCTATTCTTGGTATGCTCGGAACATTTTTGCTTGGTCTTTTTGGAATGATGATCGTATATTGTTTGCTGGCTTTGATCATAGCGCACATAAATCCAATTACACTTATAAGAAAATATTCGTCATCTATGCTTCAGGTATTTTCGATGGCATCATCTAACGCATCAATCCCTATAAATATGGAGGCATGTGAAAAAAAGCTTGGTATTTCAAAAAAGATTTTTTCGTTGTCCATACCGTTAGGTGCAACCTTAAATATGGATGGAACCTGCGTTCATCTTGCAGTTTTTGCACTTGCGCTTGCAAAATCCTATGGCGTTGAAATTTCTGAGGGTATGATGCTTTCAATGATAATTTCGATAGTGGTGCTTTCAATGGGGGCGCCCGGTATCCCCGGATCAGGACTGATATGCCTGTCAGTTCTTCTGACTCAGTTGAATGTACCGGTAGAGGCAATAGGCCTTGTAATGGGTGTTGATCCATTAATAGGTATGTTCAGAGCCATGAGCAACAGTCTTGGAGATGTAGTTGTAACTACAATTGTTGCAAAAACTGAGGGTGAAATTGATATGAAAGTATATAATAAATAATTTTATGAATGGGGGAGAAGATGAAAAATCACGGGATAAAATTAAAGGCAGTCATTTTTTTACTGATCATCTCTATAGCAGGATCATTTACCGGATGTCAGTCAAATAATAAAAAAAGCGGACTGGCAAAAGAGTATGAGGCTATATATAAAGCGGTAGACTATGGAGATGGAGATATCTATGTGATAGGGCATAAAAGCCCTGACTCCGACGCTGTATGTTCGGCCATTGGATACGCCGAAGTTCTTAGTAAGATCGGAATAAATTGTAAAGCAAGGGTTACGGCAAAGCCGAATCCTGAAACTCAGTTTGCTTTGGATTATTTTAAGGTAGAAACCCCGGAGATATTGGAAAATGCAGCCGGAAAAAATATAATACTGGTGGATCATAATATGTATTCGCAGGCGGCTGATGGAATGGAAGAGGCTAATATCGTGGGAATTATGGATCATCATAATCTGGGAGATATACAAACCTCTGCTCCGATAGTCGTAAAAGAGCTGCCATTGGGATGTACGGCAACCGGAATTTATAT
>JAIKZC010000404.1 GCA_024682575.1 Lachnospiraceae bacterium
GTCTCGCTCTCAAGATAATCAAGATCAGCTTTTGAAAGCTCATACTGGGGATCGTCTTTATTGTCAGTCCATGCGAGAACGACTTCTCCCGGCGCGATAAAGCAGCAGACATTATCAACATGCTCGTTGGTCTCATCATTATAGATTCCTCTTGGAAGCCAGAGGATTTTTTCAACGCCGAGAGCTGTCTTCAACATTTCTTCAATCTCTTCTTTTGAAAGACCCGGATTTCTTCCCTTACTCAAAAGGCAGGATTCTGTAACCAGAAGAGTTCCCTCTCCGTCGCTGTGGATCGATCCGCCTTCGAGTACAAAATCACTGAAGTCATAATAATCCTTATTTATGGCATCCGAGAATTCAGCCGCTGCCTCATTATCTTTTTCCCAGTGAGCATAGAGTCCGTCATACTCACCGCCCCAGGCATTGAATTTCCAGTTGATCCCCCTGATCTCCGATCCATTGGAAACAAAAGTCGGACCTACGTCTCTTGCCCAGGAGTCATCTGTCGGGATTTCTATCACCTCTGCATTTCCGCCGAGCGCTTCCCACGCCTCCTTAAAATGCTCCTTATCCGCCAAAAAATAAACCTTTTCATGAGGCGATAAGGCCTTTGCTATTTCCACAAATGCCTTCTGCGCCCCGGAAGGATCTGTCCCCCAGCTTCCCGGTCTCGTGGGCCAGATAAGAAGCGTCCCATGATGCCGTTCGTATTCCCCCGGCATCTTAAATCCATCTCTCGACGGATCGCTGTTTTTTATTATCATAATTACCTCATAATATCAGGAAAGCCGTTCCTTAAAATCACTGTAATCAAATCTCTTAACTAGCTCACATTCGCCGTTCTCACGCATTAAAGCTATATCCGGAAGCGGCATTCCGTTGAAGGTATTATTCTTTACCATGGAATAGATCGCCATATCTTCAAAGATAAGCGTATCCCCGATCTCAGGCATTTTGTCAAAGCTGTAATCACCTATCACATCACCTGCGAGACAGGTTCTTGAAGCAAGCCTGCAGGTGAATTTCTTTTCACCGGGCTCTCCGCTGTCTCTGAGAGGAGGACGATAGGGCATCTCCAGTACGTCTGGCATATGGCAGGCTGCAGATGCATCCAGTATAAGGATCGGTATAGTATTGTCCACTATGTCCATGACTTTTGTGTAAAGATAGCCTGCATCAAGCGCTATTGCTTCTCCAGGCTCGAGATAGACCTCGAGACCATATTCATCCGCCAAATGCTTAATAGTTTTCTCAAGCAGATCTATATTGTAGCCGTCCCTGCTGATATGGTGACCGCCGCCTAAATTTATCCATTTTGCCTCTTTAAGATAAGTTGAAAAACGACTTTCCACAGCTTTTACGGTCTCGGCCAAAGGCTCTGCCCCCTGCTCGCAAAGAGTATGAAAGTGAATTCCCTCTACTCCTTCCGGCAGATGCTCCGGCATGTCTGAGAGTCTTATTCCAAGCCTTGATCCCGGTGCACAAGGGTCATAAATTTCATGCCCCTCCTGAGTCGAAAACTCAGGATTTATTCTTAAACCTACACTTACACTCGAATTCTCCCAGGTCTTTCTGTGAACTTCCAGCTGGCGGAGCGAATTAAAGGAAATATGGTCGCAGATCTTTACGATCTCTTTCATCTCAGACTCTGTAAAAGCCGGACAGAAAACATGATTTTCTCCACCCATTTCCTCATGCGCCAGTCTCGCCTCGAATAAACCGCTGGCGGTAGCCCCGGAGATATATTTTTTTATCAGCGGATAGAGCTTAAACATCGAAAAAGCTTTCTGAGCCAACAGTATATGACATCCTGTGTCCTTCTCGACCTTCTGCAGTATCTCAAGATTTTTTATTATTTTTGCCTCATCGACTAAATAAACCGGAGTCGCAAGTTCTTTATCCTTCATAAAAACCTTTCAAAAAATGATCAGTCTACGGTTGCCGGATTTTCGTCAACGATCCAGGGCAGACCGAATTTATTTAACATATCCATATAGGGATCGGGATCGAACTCATCAGTTGTGAGCGCACCTCTCGTATTCCACTGTCCCGATGCAACAAGAGCTGTACCGATCATTGCAGGCACACCTGTTGTATAGCTTATAGCCTGACTCCCAACTTCTTTATAGCATTCCTGATGATCACAGACATTATAAATGCAGATTGTCTTTTCCTTGCCGTCCTTGATGCCTGTGAAGATACAGCCGATATTTGTCTTTCCGACTGTTCTCGGTCCAAGTGATGCAGGATCCGGAAGAAGTGCCTTCAGGAACTGGATCGGAACGATCTGCTGACCATTGAAATCAATAGGTGTTGTAGAAAGCATACCTACATTTTCAAGACATTTCATATGTGTAAGATAGCTCTGTCCAAAGGTCATGAAGAAACGGATCCTCTTAACTCCCGGGATATTCTTTGCAAGAGCCTCGATCTCCTCGTGGTGAAGAAGATACATATCTTTCTTTCCAACCTGAGGGAAATCATACTCACGCTTGATGCTCATTGCAGGAACCTCTACCCAGTGGCCATCCTCCCAATAGCTTCCGGGAGCGCTGACCTCACGAAGATTTACTTCAGGGTTAAAGTTTGTAGCAAACGGATAACCGTGATCTCCGCCGTTGCAGTCGAGGATATCGATCGTGTGGATCTCATCAAAATAGTGCTTCTGCGCATAAGCGGTAAATACGCTTGTTACGCCCGGATCAAAGCCGGTTCCGAGAAGGGCTGTAAGACCTGCATCCTTAAACTTCTGATCGTAAGCCCACTGCCAGGAATAATCAAAATATGCTGAAAATCCGAGGTCTTTGCATCTCTTCTCATAAATCTTTCTCCACTCCGGATCATCTGTATCCTCA
>JAIKZC010000446.1 GCA_024682575.1 Lachnospiraceae bacterium
GGATTCGATATTTACGATATTCGCACGGTGCTTGAACGCTTGACATAAATTTTCAAATAGGATAAAATTTATCTATTGTGTGAGATAATTTGCCAATCTTTACACGATGAACGATTGGTGTAGCTGTTCGGTTAAATTCCGGGTAGATACATGAAAATTTCATAAGGAGGTGCTCCTGTATAGATGAGCGTTCTGGCTGTTATAATTGCCGCAGTTGTGCTTGTCATTGCAGTAGTAGTCACCTTTGCTTTAGCAACAAACATTCACGAACAGAAAGTTAAGAAAGTTATTGGGGATGCGGATGCCAAGGCTAAGGAAATCACGGATAAGGCTCAAAAGGCCGCTGAAGATCTTAAAAGGGAAAAACTTCTTGAAGTAAAGGAAGAGTCCATTAGACAGAAAAATGAACTCGAACGTGAAATCAGGGACAGAAGATCTGAAGTTCAGCGTATGGAGAGACGTACACAGCAGAAAGAAGAAGCTGTGGACAGAAAAGCTGACCAGCTTGAGAAACGTGAAGCTAACTGCAGTGCCAGAGAAAATGAACTGAACAGGCAAAAAGAAAAGATAGCAAAGCTAAACGAAGAACGTGTAAAGGAACTTGAAAGAATCTCAGGACTGACCTCTGAACAGGCAAAGGAATATCTTTTAAGAATTGTTGAGGATGATGTAAAGCACGAGTCCGCACTGATGATTAAGGAATATGAGTCACGTGCAAAAGAAGAAGCGGACAAAAAAGCTCGGGAGATCGTTGTAAATGCTATTCAGCGCTGTGCAGCAGATCATGTGGCTGAAACCACTATATCTGTAGTACAACTTCCTAATGATGAAATGAAAGGCCGAATCATTGGACGAGAGGGAAGAAATATCAGAACTCTTGAGACAATGACAGGAGTAGATCTTATCATAGATGATACACCTGAGGCAGTTATTTTATCAGGATTTGATCCAATTAGGAGAGAAGTTGCAAGAATTGCACTTGAAAAGCTGATAGTTGATGGTCGAATACACCCTGCAAAGATCGAGGAAATGGTTGAAAAAGCCAGAAAAGAAGTCGATACAATGATCAGGGAAGAAGGAGAGGCAGCAGCACTTGAAGTAGGTGTTCCGAATATTCATATCGAGTTAGTAAAACTTCTTGGTAGAATGAAATTCAGAACAAGCTATGGACAGAATGCGTTGAAACACTCCATAGAAGTAGCCGAGTTATCCGGATTGATAGCATCTGAAATGGGGTTAGATGTTAGGATTGCCAAGAGGGCAGGATTGCTTCACGATATAGGTAAAGCAGTCGATCACGAGATGGAGGGGTCACATGTACAGCTTGGTGCTGATCTTTGTAGAAAATACAAAGAATCACCAGTTATAATCAATGCTGTAGAAGCACATCACGGTGACGTTGAGCCACAGTCTCTTATCGCTTGTGTAGTTCAGGCAGCTGATACTATTTCCGCAGCACGTCCGGGTGCAAGACGTGAAACGCTTGATGCATATACCAACAGATTAAAACAATTAGAAGATATTACAAACTCCTTTAAGGGAGTTGATAAATCCTTTGCGATTCAGGCTGGTCGAGAAGTCAGAGTAATGGTAGTTCCTGAACAGGTAACCGATGCTGACATGGTTATAATGGCTCATGATATTGCCAAGAAAATCGAGGCCGAGATGGAATATCCCGGACAGATTAAAGTCAACATTATTCGAGAAAGCAGAGTATCTGATTACGCTAAGTAAAAGCAAACCGCTGTGGGTTATCCACAGCGGTTTTATTTTATCTAATATACTATTTACCATGGTTATGTTCTTTAGCATATTGGGAAGGTGAAATTCCCTTAACTTTGTGAAATGCTTTCGAAAAATAAAGGTTATTTTCAAATCCGACAGATTTAGAAATAGCAGTAATTGAAAGGTTGGTTTCACGCAGCAGGGCACAGGCTGTATTTATGCGATAGTTTGAAAGGTATTCTTTAGGTGACTCGCCTGTATAGGTCTTGAATGCTCTGAATAAATGGCTCCTGCTTATTCCGATATAATCTGCGATCTCATCAACTGACACACCATAAGAGTAGTTTGACGCAATATAGTTTCTGGCAGCTTTAACATATGTCATATAGCTGTTGTCATTTTTTTCTTTACGTTTAGAAATTTTAATAAAAAACGCAAGAGCTGTATATAACTTACCGGTCATTTCTGTTTGCGCAGCAAGAGAATTACCTCGTATTTCATATATATCAAGAATTCTTTTCTTTACCTCTTTACTTTCAGACTCAGGATGATGAAGGATAGGCTCTTCCCTGCTGAAACTTGTTGAAAGCATAAGATTGGCAGCATCAGCGCCTGAAAATCCAACCCAGTAGTATTCCCAGGGGTCTTTCATATCGGCATAGTATTTGATCTCAACATAGGGATACACTAAAAAAGAATCACCTGCCTTCAGTGTATATACATTTCCATTTACTTCATAGTAACCAGTTCCCTTTACAATGTGATGTATAAGAAAATGGTCTCTGACTCCTGAACCCCAGGTATGACCGGGCTCACATCGCTGAAAACCGACGTTATTGACAAAAAGAGAAACCATGTCGCTTTCTTTGGCTATGAAATTGGTCTTGAATGTTTTTATCATATTGATTTATCTTCCTATTTCTGATTTTTATCTTTAATCTTCATACAGTATAGCGTTAAAAATAGAATCATGCAACAAAATGACATATAGCTAGTACTATTTAATATTGTAAAGAGATTAGAAAAAGGTTATTCTAAAAACACAGAAAAAAAGATCCGCTTAATATAAAGGGATGATCGGAAAGGTGATAATAACAATGATAGAGAAGGTAATTGAAGAATTTAAAAACAGATTTGGTGCTGATGGAGATATCAGATGCTATTTTGCACCGGGACGAGTAAATCTTATCGGTGAGCATACAGATTATAACGGTGGACACGTATTTCCATGTGCTCTTTCCATGGGAAATTATGCAGTTGCCAGAAAAAGAGAAGACAGAAAAGTAAGATGGTTCAATATGACATATCCTGCTGATGGAGTAAGGGTAATGGAGATTGATAGTTTTGCGCCAAATGATAATGGTGTATGGTATGACTATCAGGCCGGAGTTATCTGGGCGTTGAAAGAGAATGGTCATGAGATTCCTACAGGTTATGACATGGTAATGCTTTCAGATATGCCTGCAGGAAGCGGACTTTCAGCTTCAGCTTCGATCGAGGAAATTCCTGCAGTTATTTGCAGAGATCTTTTTGATCTTCCGATAGATATGGTTGAATGTGCAAAGCTTGGTCAGTATTCAGAGAATAAATACAATGGAATGAACTGCGGAATAATGGATCAGTTCGCTTCAGCGATGGGTAAAAAGGATTGCGCTATTTTCCTTGATACATCAAATCTTGAATTTACTTATGTTCCTCTTAATCTTAAAGATGAAAAGATTGTCATCACAAACAGTAAGGTAAAACATCAGCTTGCAGGAAGTGCATATAATGACAGAAGACGTGAGAGTGAAGAGGCACTTAAGGATCTGCAGACAGTTGTAGATATAGCTTCACTTGGAGAACTTGATGAGGAAGGATTTGAGAAGCATAAGTCTGCAATTAAAAATGAGATAAATCTGAAGAGAGCAAAGCATGCTGTTTATGAAAACCAGAGAACAATTCATGCTGTAGATGCACTTAAGAAGGGCGATCTCGCAGCTTTTGGAAAATTAATGAACGAATCACATGTTTCACTCCGTGATGATTATGAAGTTTCCTGCCCTGAACTGGATGTGCTTGCTGAAGAAGCGTGGAAGATTGATGGAGTAGTAGGTTCGAGAATGACCGGAGGCGGATTCGGCGGATGCACAGTAAGCATTGTAAAAAATGATATAGTTGATGAATTCAAGGCAACTATCAGTAAAGTATATAAAGAGCGCACAGGACTTGACTGCGAGTTTTATATTGCTGATGCAAGTGAAGGCGCAAGAAGGCTTGATGCCTGAAAAACATTTTGAAAGGAAGTAGAGTTATG
>JAIKZC010000469.1 GCA_024682575.1 Lachnospiraceae bacterium
GAAGCCCATAATCCCTGTTTTATCAGATAGAGAAGTACTACAAGACAAGCAGTCTGAAGCACATTGTTCTTTATTACATTTATTAACTTTTCTAAAGGATTTTGGAGATATAAAGCCCTGTGTCTCGAATCATTCAGTAAAAAAACTACTATATTTACTGCTAATACAAGCTCCAATAATAAATAATATAAACCATTGTTCCAACTGTTTATCCCCTGCCAGTCAGACTCTTTATAAAATCTCGTATAAACGGCAGCAAAAAAAGAAATGATGACCGCCAGCATATCTACGATCATTACAGCTGTTCTCTGAGACTGTTTCGTTGTTAAGAACATCATAATACCTCTTCTTTATGAGTTGTTCTTATTATAATCCAATACGCATTTTTACACAAGAAAAAAGCGTTGCAAAGCAATTCTTCCCTCACCGGATCAAAAAAGGTATCTATACAAATATTCGGCATCAGATATTACTGATGCCGAATTGCTGTTTAAAATTATTTTTCTTCGTTTTCCTTTTGAACCCGATCATTATGTACATCATATTCTCTATAGGTTTCATACACTCCTATACGACACCAGTCAGACTCCGGCATTCCGATAAATACTCCTCCATAGATGTTTCCATTTTCCTGCTTTGAAACTCTAACAAGATTTATAAATGCAGAAATAGTATCTCCTGTCCATATCCGGATATCTGCTCTGTAAATAGATCCATTGACAAGCTCCTCCTGGCAGAAAAATCCGATGCCGGCTCTTGATATGTCAAGTATCTCAACGGGTATTGACTTTGCATTCTCACCGTCTGCTCTTGTCATCTCTACTCTGATATCAAGATCCATTCTTTTTGTTTTTCTTCTTTCAGCACCCTCTGGCATAAATTGATCCTCTCTTAAAAAACTGCGGAAAAGTCAATAATTGCTATCCGCTCCGGTTCCTCTATAATTGTATCATATATATTGTTTTTTTGTATTTATTTTTTATTCAGAGAAAAATCTGTTTAATGCTGTCATAATGCAAAAACTGACCTTTTTCAGCCTGTACCTTTATCTCATCAAGGCCAACTATGGCAAATCCATTTGTCTCCTCTTCCTGAGCCTTTACATCACCCTCCGAAAAATCCATTTCGAAGCTGTAAACATCAACAAAATAATTATTCTTCTCTTCAGGATTCACTCTCTTATAAGTAAAAACATATCCACCCTCAGCAGAGCTTACGTCAATTCCGGTTTCTTCAAGTATTTCGCGCTTTACAGCTTCCTCTGAGCTTTCGCCGGCTCTCACTCCGCCTCCCGGGATCTCCCATGCTCCGGGTGCCCATTCCTTATCCATTGCTCTTTTTGTTATAAGATATTTCCCGTCTCTTCTCTTTACTGCTCCAAGGACTGTCAGATGGAAATCTCCCTCTTTCATATTCCAGTCATTGCGCTTCATGGTTCTGCCTGTGAGTTTTTTGTCCTCGTCGTAAATATCCCAAAATTCCATTCTGACAATCTCTCCTTAATTTGTCTTTTAATCAATCTGTCAATGGAATAACTATTTCAAAAAGAGTTTTCCATTCACTTTGAGTTTCCTCAATGAGTCTGACTCTTCCGGAATGTGCCTCAACTATCTTTTTCACTATCGAGAGTCCAAGTCCTGTGCCTTTGCCGCCTCTGGCCTCATCTCCGATGATGAAAGGATCAAATATATTTTTACGCAGATCCTTTGAAATACCTTTTCCATTATCACCAAGTCTTATTATAACATTTTTTTCCTCAGACGAAATAGCTGCGTAAATTTTTGTACCTTTTTCATTATGTTTCACAGAATTTGCAATTATATTTTCAAAAGAACGCTGAAGCTGGATTTTGTCAAATACTGCATAAAACTCTGCATCTTCCGGAATATCAAATTCCAGTTCATATCCCTGATCTTCGAGTTCACCATACTTTCCGGCTATGTATTCTCTGAAATAATCACAGATATTGCCTCTTTCCATTTCGAGCCTGAACTGTGGGCTCTCTAATTTGCTGAAAAGGAAAAAGTTTTCAACAAGTTCTTGCATATATCCGGCTTTCCTCACAATTTTAGATGACATTTCCTTAATCTCAGTATCCGAAGCCTCTCCCGACTCTATGAGTTTCGAATAACCGAGTATTACCGTAAGCGGGGTTCTCAGATCATGCGAGATATCCATGAGCATCTTCTGCCGGTCAATTTCCATTTTGATCCTTCGATCCTCAGATTTTCTGAGTTTTGTGGACATGTCATCAAAAGAATTTATAATACCCACAAATTCCCTTGGTCCTTTATAATAAGGATCTGACAACTTCCCTTTTTCTGTGAGTTCCTTCATCTCGTCTTCGAGAATATTCAATGGCTTCTTTACGTTTCTGCTTATTCTTAAAGCAAAAAGTCCCATAAATAACAGCATGAGGATAATTCCCACAGTATATACCATAACCGTGATCCTCTCCTGTCGTCCGTCATTATATTTTGAAAAGCTGTCCAGATGCATGATGAGATAGCGCCAGCTTCCATCGCTTAAATTTATGACATATTTTTCAGCATAAGTCATATCGTCCTCTAGACCAGTTATTACATTTATTTCAGCCTGAGTAAACTGACTGCTTCCCATATCCATATTTGAGTATATGACTTTACGGTTTCCGTCAAGTACTGCTACTCCACTTAAAATGCTATAAACATCTTCCTCTTCAACAATTTTGAATTTGCTGACCAGATATTCACTGTGACCGCCTTCAGTATATATTTTTTCTATATAATAAAAGCTTCGTATATCCACATCCGGGATAAATTTTACAGCTCTTTTTGTATATTTATTATTTTTGCTTTTATCGGAGCTGTATATAATATTTGCATCACCATCAAGCACTTCTATATAACCGTTTTTTCCAAGATATTTATCTATATCAAGATTACTGTAATCATTATCCTTAACAGCCACTGCCTGATCAAGAAATTCCTGAATATCCGGCTGTTCAAGTGCTTTTCCTCTTAGATATTTTGACGAGTGTATGATTATGAGCCAAAGCACTACTATGATAACCGCCGCAATAAGATAATTAATGATTATCATACTGTAGACGCTGCCCTTTACAACCCTCTTGCTATTTTCATCATTTTTATTTTTCATATATTTATTTTCTCGAATTTATATCCCAGCCCACGAACTGTTTTCAGATATACAGGATTTTTAGGATCATCTTCTATTTTCTCTCTGATTTTTGATATATGAACCATAAGAGTATTTGCGTCCGCCTCAAAATATGCACCACTTATATTTTCATATACCTGAGTCTTTGTAAATACGCGACCCTGATTCTTCATAAGAAGCACGAGTATTTTATATTCCATAGCAGTAAGGCTTATTTCCTCACCATCCTTAGTTACTTTCTTTGTATCCGTATTTATAGAAAGCTTACCTGCACTGATCACGGCTTCCTGCTCCGATGCCGCTTCATTAAGGTCATAGTATCGCCTGAGTGCCGCCTTGACTCTCGCCAGAAGTTCCTTCTCTCCAAAAGGTTTTGTCAGGTAATCGTCAGCTCCGAGTTCAAGTCCGTTTACCTTGTCGATCTCCCTGTCTTTTGCAGAAAGTATTATTATAGGAAGTTTTGACTTTTCTCTGATCTTCTTAGTAAGGTCAAATCCATTCATTCCGGGCATCATAATATCGAAAATACATAAGTCCACTTTATTTTTTTCAAAAAGTTCATATGCAGCAGTGCCATTTCCCGCTGAAAGAACACTGTACGAAGCCCTCATAAGATATAAACGAAGCAATTCCCTTAAATCTTCGTCATCTTCTGCTATTAAGATTTTATAAGTTTTTTTGTCCATAGCATTTTCTCCCAAATTAAACACATTAGTTCACTATTTCTCCTATCATAAATTATAAACCTTAATTTATACTAAAAAAATTCCCGATTGAAAAATATTTCCAACCGGGAACTCTTTTGATCAATTAACGATTTTTATTTATTGTCGGCATCGATAGCATTGGCTGCTGTACGTCCGCTAACATATATTTCTACGATAGCATTTCCGCCAAGTCTGTTACCGCCGTGGATACCGCCTGTAACTTCACCTGCTGCATAAAGTCCCTCGATCACGGAACCGTCCTCTTTAAGAACATGTCTGTCTGTATCTACCTTCAGACCGCCCATTGTATGGTGAGTTGAAGGAGCCATGATACGGATTCTCAAAGGAACATCATCAAGCTTATAGGTTGACTCATCATACTTTCCTTCGCTGTCCTTTTCAGCAGTACCGATGAGTGTTGAAGCACCGGTCTTCGGAATATCAAGCGAATCCATTGTATCGTTTATGAAGGCTTTATCATAAGTCTCGATCTCAGTCTTTACGGTTTCTGCATCAGCCTCAACCCATCCAAGCTCTTTGAAAAGATCGCCAAGCTGGTCAACTGTTCTTACATACTGACGCATCTCAACGTCTTCATTATTGAATGTAACGTTGCCGTCTGCATCTCTTGTAGCATATGCATAAGGCCAAATTACCGATTCAGCATTAGAAATTTCAAGGAATACGCCCTGTGTTCCATCAACTTCTGTACCGTTTCTGAATTCACCAAGTGAAAGAACGTCTCTCTCTGATGTTTCGTTTACAAATCTCTTACCTGTTGTAGGATTGATGTAAACGCAGGGAGCACCGGAACCAAATGCAAGGTCTCCGTTATCTACCCATGAGATAGGCATCATCTGGGTCCAGCCTTCACCTGTTGTAGCTGCATCTACAGCCTCACCCATCTTGATACCATCGCCCATAAGGCTTCCTCTGTTTGTGGACTCTGTCTTATCGTTGATGTAAGAAGGCTCCCAATAAAGGTTTGTCTCCTGAACCATTTCGATATTATTTGCATAACCACCTGTAGAAAT
>JAIKZC010000003.1 GCA_024682575.1 Lachnospiraceae bacterium
CGCTGCAGACACAAATATTATTGGGAAAATGGAACATTTTGCCGGCAGTTCTTTCCGTCCTGTGACACATATAGCAAACATCTTCATATTCCCTTTCATCTCTATCGCTCATATAAATAAAATTCCTTTCAGTCAAAAAAAACAATAAAACATTCTAATCATAACACATGAGCCTAAGTTTGTCACACTCAGCTATTTTAAAACAGACAAAGCCCCCAGCTCAATATTTTGAGCCAGGAGCCTTATTTAATTTATTTTATTAACGTCCGAAGAAGAAGTTTCCAAATCCGTTATTATAATATTCTTCTGATTCCTGCTGTTCCTGCTGCTGTCCATTGCTGTTACCTGCATTTGATCCTGATGATGAAGCATCTGCTGCATTTGACAAAGTTACAGTAAAGGTCTTCTCTTCATATCCGTACTCATTGTCTCTTGGTACCATTGCAACGATCTCCACTGTCCGACCTGCTTCATAATACTTTAAGAGATCTTTCAACTGTTCCATTGTCTGAATAGTCTGTCCATCAAATGATGTGATTATATCGCCTTTTTCAAGTCCTGCATTTGCTGCTGCGAAACCTTCATCTGTTTTTGCTATATAAACACCCTGTGGCATATTATACTGTGAAGCCACATCACTTGTTACGTCAGCACCTGCTATTCCAAGATAGCCTTTATTCTCATCACTTGCCTTAACCTTAGTTGTCTGATTCATGAGTTTTTCAATTATAGGCTTTGCTGTTGATATAGGAATAGAATATCCCATTCCTTCAACACCTGTTTCAGAAAGCTTTGCCTCATTGATTCCGATAACATTACCATTCATATCCAGAAGTGCACCTCCTGAGTTACCGGGGTTAATTGCTGCATCTGTCTGAATAAGTTTGTGTGTACCATTATCGAGTTCAAGTTCCCTGTCGAGAGCGCTCACAACACCGGTGGTAACTGACTGGCCATATCCAAGTGCATTTCCTATTGCTACTACTTCCTGCCCTACCTTAAGGCTGTCAGAATCTCCAAGTGTAGCAATTTTAATATTTGAAATTGTATTTGAAGATATAGATTCCTTCGAAACAGCAATTACCGCAAGATCTGCCTCTTCGTCCTCGCCTTTAAGAGAGGCATCTACTACTGATCCGTCAATGAACTGCACCTGAAGTCTGTCTGCTGATGATACAACATGCTCATTTGTTGCTACTAAAAGTTCAGTATCATTTTCACCAACAATGATTCCTGATCCGGCAGACTCACTTTCTGTCTCATACTGCTGACCGAAAAAGTCCTGCGTAGTAGATGTATAATCATTTGTTATAGAGACGATTGCAGGCATTACACTCTCTGCCACTGCCGAAGCATCTCCTGTTGTTGAACTGTTCTGTACTACAGAATTTGTTGTTGCCACATTCTTTGAACTATCGGAAGAAACTGTTGCATTTACTGCTTCATTTGATCCAGAAGGTGTCTCTATCACTTCTGAAACAGCTCTTGAACCTGAAGAGGTTATCAGATTGGTAACAAATATTCCTGTTCCTGCAAAAGCTCCGAAAATAAGTCCCAATGCTACAGCAACAAGTGCTTTTTTTGCAAAACTTCCTTTTTTCTTAGGTTTCTTATTGTTATTATTTTCCGGTGGAATATGTGCTCCTGCGTAGCGATATTCATCATATCTGTTGGCACTATTGCTTCCGCTTGTTCCGGAATTTGTAGAACTGTTCGGATAATTTCCATAGCTGTCTGAAGTAAATCTTCTGTTATCATTTCCGGAAGATGTATTTTTGTTTTCATCGTTATAATCGTTGTACATAATTTATCCCTCCATTTATTCATAACTTTTCTATCATCGATTACAGCAGCTTCATTTTTATTAAATATGATCAAGCCAGCTGAAGATCAAGGATTTCACACATACGAATTTGTATCTCAAAAAACTGGGGTAGTTTCTTGATTACATTAATTAGTTTAGACTATAAATGTGTTGCTTTTGTGTTTGTAAAATTAAGAAAAATTGAAGATGGTCTTTTTGCGTGATTTTTAAGCACACAGTGCCGACAAGTCATAAAAAAAACCGCCAACTTCAAATATCCCAAAGCTGACGGTAGAATTTATTCAACTGTAACTGATTTTGCAAGGTTTCTTGGATGATCTACATCAAGACCCCTGCCAACCGATATATAATATCCAAAAAGTTGAAGCGGTATGATCGCTAGAGAATTTGCAAAATACTTATTTGTTTCAGGTATATAAACAACATAATCTGCTGCTTTCTCTATTTCAGAATTACCCTCGTTTGTAACAGCCATTACAAAAGCTCCTCTGCTCTTAACCTCAACCATGTTAGAGATTTCCTTCTGATAAAGCTCTTTCTGTGTAGCCACAGAAACTACGAGCGTACCATCTTCTATGAGAGAGATAGTTCCATGCTTAAGCTCTCCTGCTGCATATGCCTCTGAATGAATATAAGAAATTTCCTTAAGTTTTAATGAACCCTCAAGGGCTATTGCATAGTCTATACCTCTTCCGATATAAAATACATCCTTAGCCGCAACATATCGATTTGCAAAACGCTGCATTCTCTCTTTTCCACCAAGTAAAAGATCTATCTGATCCGGAAGTTTTTTCAGATCATCAATATAATCTCTCATTTCCGAATCATTGATCATTCCCCTTGTATATGCAAACTTGATTGCAAGAAGATATGCAGCAATAAGCTGTGCTGAATATGCCTTTGTTGTTGCTACTGATATCTCTGGCCCTGCCCATGTATACATAACTGCATCAGCTTCTCTTGCGATAGAACTTCCAACTACGTTCACTATTGCAAGAACTTTACAGCCACATTTGTGTGCGAGTCTCAAAGCCTCCAACGTGTCTGCTGTTTCTCCTGACTGGCTTATGACAATAACAAGATCTTCACTTGAAAGTATAGGATTTCTGTAACGGAATTCACTTGCAACATCAACTTCAACAGGAATACGAGCCATGCCCTCAAGTACATATCTCGCCGAAACACCTACATGATATGCGGAACCACAGGCTACAATAACGATCTTTCTGAGATTTCTTATATCGTCATCGCTCATATTAAGCTCTTCAATATCAATCTTGCCGCCTTTAATTCTGGGATTTAAGGTATCACGAACTGTTTTAGGCTCTTCAAAGATCTCCTTGATCATAAAATGGTCGTATCCGCCTTTTTCAGCAGCATTTGCGTCCCACTTTATCTCTGTAGCGGTCTTTTCTATTTCTTCTCCGTCAGCATCATAAAAGTTAATTTCATCTGCTGTAAGCTTAACTATTTCCTCTTCACCGATATAGTATACCTTACGTGTATATTTAAGCAGAGCCGGTACGTCTGAACCAATAAATGAGCCATCCTCATTTTTTCCAACTATAAGAGGACTGGATTTTCTTGCAGCATATATTTCACCCGGATGATCTTCAAAAATAATTCCAAGCGAATATGAGCCTTCAACTCGGTGTATAACCTTTGAAATTGCCTCTATCGGATCTCCATTATAATAATAATCTATAAGCTGTGGAATAACCTCGGTATCAGTCTGTGATTTAAACTCATATCCTTTTCTTGTAAGCTTATTTCTTAACTTAATATAATTTTCAATAATACCATTATGAACAACAGCGATCGTACCCTTACCATTAAGATGGGGATGCGCATTGACTTCTGACGGCTCGCCGTGTGTAGCCCATCTTGTATGTCCTATTCCGGCATTTCCAGGCATTGTCTCACCACCATGCGTAAGCTCCTCTAATGCCTTAAGTCTTCCAACCGACTTTGTTACATTTATTTTATCACCATCAAATACAGCAAGACCCGCTGAATCATAACCTCTATATTCAAGTTTTTCCAATCCGTTTAATATGATCTCAGCTGCCTGCTGTTTTCCGATATAACCTACTATTCCACACATACGAGCCTCCTATCACAAACCCTCTGCATTTTTTCCATATCCTGCATGAACATCTTCCGGAATATTTGTCATATCCCAGAAATATCTCCAGTAACCTCTGTTTGAGGTAAGTCTCCAAATAAGTTTTTTACCTAATTTTTTATAATTTTTACCAAGAATATATCCTGTCAGCCTTGCCGCACAATGAATCATAAACTTTGGAATCAGATAAGCCTTACCATTTTTTATAAGGTAGCTCATACATCCGCCTACAAGCTTTTTTCCTTCACTCTCGCTTGAAATTCCTTCGAAAACTTCAGGATGATCAGCCTGAGATGCTCCAAGATCAAAATTCCTTTTAAGCTGCTGTTTCGCCGTATAATTATGAGAATGGATCACTTTTGCATCTGCCTTATAATATATATAATATCCTGCTTTGATAACATTGGAAGCATATATCATATCTTCATTAAACACTACCCTGTTAAAAAATCCACCTGTTTCTTCAAAGATATCTTTTCTGTAACAGGCACATACATCAGAACAGAAAAAAGTTTTTATTCCTTTTTTAGGAATATCCTCCGCTTTTTGAATTCTGTCTTGATCCGGATAATTAAAACTACGATTATATTTCTCTATAGCTCCTGCATTTTCTGCAGGAAGCTGTCTGGCATAAGTAACAGCCGCCTTTTCATCTCTTTCAAATACTTCCGTAAGATTCTCTATAAGTTTATTATCAACAGGTATTGCATCCTGTGTCATAAATAATAAATAATCTGCTTTAGATTTTGACGCGGCAATATTTCTCGTTTTTCCATGGTTAAATTCTATTTTTGCCAGATTATATATATCAACATTTTTATATTTTTCGCCAAAATTTGTTCCAAACAAAAGTCGTGCAAGATATTTTTCTTCCGTATTCATCACGATTATCCTATTTGGAACAACAGTCTGTTTTTCAAGCCTTTCAATAAGCTCTAAAAATCCCCTATCAGGTTTATATGTCAAAATAACTACATCTGTTTTTTTCATTGATTAATCCTTAGTTTTCAGAAAAAAGTTCGATCATATATTTTTAAAGACAACGCCGATGCTATAATGCACCGGCGCATCCTGTCACTGCTCTTGGTAACAATCTCAAATCTTGAACCTTCTGCAGATAAAGTTAAATTTACAAAAGATATTTATCATACTCCATATCTTGTTTTATCAGATGAAATCTTACTGCTTATATCTTCTACCGTAGAAGAAGGTGAATATTCAGAATCACCATAAAGAAACTCGTGCAGTGCTTCAACATTTGCAGCAAAATCATTTGCTACTACACAGCTTCCTGCATCTCCCATGGTTCCTGTCGAATTATCTGCCGGGAATCCACTCTGTGCAGTAACTGTAAAGCCTGCAGCTTTTGCCGCATACGCAACAAGCTCATCTTTTGAAAAACTTGTTTTTATCTCAGGGAAAACAACATCTATAACATCGTTGATCTCTGTTACGCTTGCTGCCTTAAGTTTTTCAGCAACCTGCATAAGAACAGTTCTCTGTCTCTCTGCTCTCTTGAAATCGTCGCCCTTAGTATATCTGATTCTGCAATAAGATGTTGCCTGCAGTCCATTAAGAGTCTGAAGTCCTGCATTTTTTACATTAATGATCGTATCACCGGTCTCTTCAGCAGTTCCGATCTGATAATCATTAAGGAAGCTTATCTCTTCCTCCGTAACATCAACTTCGACTCCGCCAAGTGCATCTATCGTATCAACAAGAGCCTTAAAGTCGACTGTTATATACTGGTCTATATCCAGATCCATGTTTGTATTGAGCATTTGGACTGCCTGATCAGGTCCGCCATGAGAATATGCCGAATTTGCCTTGTTATAGGTATCATTTCCTATATTCAGGTAGGTATCTCTAAATACCGAACATATCTTAATATCTCCGGTCTTTTCGTTGAGCGAAGCTATAATTATCGTATCTGTCCTGGCTCCCTTATCCAGATTCCCATCTCTTGAATCTACACCGAAGAGGGCAACGTTTGTATATCCGGACATATTCCATCCATTATCATCATCCTCTATCTGTGCCTGTACTTCATCGTTCAAGGTTGCTTCTATGACACTCTTTTTATTTCCTGTGTCAGCCAGATCAAGCTTCCATATAACAAACAGTACAATAATCAATGCGAGCATTACTGCAGCTTCCACTGCAATAAGTGCCTTCATCCTGCCCTTTTTTCTTCTCCTGCGTCTCTTGGCCATCGTAATTCACTGCCTTTACTTAATTTTTAATTTCTTTATTCAGCCATTGCCGGCGCACTAAAATCTTTGAATTTCTATTTATAAAATCCATTAGAATTTGTACTCACCCACAATCGTTATTCAATATACATCATTTAATATACAAATGTCAATCTCAAAGAAAGAGTAGCTCAATACGCGTTTTTATTGATAAGTCCCTTAAATACTGTCAAAAACATTATTTTAATGTCAAAAGCCATTGTCCAGTTTTCGATATAATAAAGGTCATATTCAACTCTTTTTCGTATTGATGTATCTCCTCTTAAGCCATTAACCTGTGCCCAGCCGGTAAGTCCAGGACGAACCTGATGCTTTATCATATAACGAGGAATTTCTTCCTTGAATTTCTCCACAAACTGAGGTCTTTCGGGTCTTGGACCGACTATACTCATATCGCCTTTCAGGATATTAAAAAGCTGTGGAAGCTCATCCATACTCGTTCTTCTTAAAATTTTTCCTATTCCCGTAACTCTTGGATCATTAGGTCTGGTCCAGCCCTTTGCTTCTGCTGAAGGTTTCTGCATTTCCATAGAGCGGAATTTATACATCTTAAAAGGTCTATTCCTTAGACCGACTCTTTCCTGTGAAAAAATAACGGGTCCGGGTGAACTCAGCTTAATTGCTATTATAGATAAAAGCATAACAGGAGAAAAGAATACAATAAGCACAACCGAGCCTATAAGATCCACAATTCGTTTCAAAAGCATATTAAGTGTATTCGTAAGCGGTACATGTCTGATATTGATAACCGGAAGTCCATCAATATCCTCCATATATGGTCTCGAGGGAATAACTCTGTTATAATCCGGAATAAACTGTGTATGTACTCCGGACTTCTCGCACATGTTAACTATTTTTTCAAGATTACCGTAATCGTCCAGTGCAAGGGTAATAGCAATCTCATCAAGTTTATTTTCGGGAAGGATATACTCCAGATTTCCGATTTTTCCTAAAACCTTAACGCCTCTGTATACCATTCCTCTTTCAACCCTGTCATCAAGGATACCTCTTATGACATATCCCCACTGTGGATTTTGGATGATCTTATCGATATAAGTCTCTGCAGCCTTAGAATAGCCTATAAGCAAAATAAAATGCCTGTTAAAGCCTTTTCTTCTGAAGAAACGTAATATCAACCTTACAAGATTTCTCTCAAGCGTTGTCAGAAAGATATTGCTTATATAGTAGTAAAATATCATCCATCTGGAAATATGGTTCTGCTTTATCAAATAAAGGAAAACCATAAATCCTATCATTCCGATAGTATTTGCTTTTATAATATTTAAGAATTCTCTTTTACGTCCTGAAGATCTCTTTGAACTGTAAAGATCAAACTTATAATATAAAAACAAGTAAGCCAAAACCAAAATCGGCAGATATTCAAAATACATATTTGCCGGCAGATGCAGGATTGACTTATCAGCCCACGGAACAAGGAATTTTAACCAATATGAAATTGCATATGCAGCTGCAATGACAACAGCATCAAGCACAAAATGGAGCCTGTTGAACAGCCGTTGATTATCTCTTATCAAAAAATAACCTCCGTGAATCTCCTTATAGAATTCAGCCAGAGTTCAAGCTGTATTTTTACATAGTTTTTAAAATTTGATCCTGAATAAGGAAACTTTCTGCCTTCTTTGCAAAGAAGATAGCCTCTTTTTATTCCAGAAAAATATTCTCTGCCATAACCCTTAAATACAAAGAAAAGAGCCTTGACGGAAAATCCTATTATCAATAATGGCAGATTTAACACAATCTGAATTGTCGGCATATTTTTCATAACAATATACATATTGTTTCTAGCTGAAATACGCACCTTAAATCCATTATATCTCGATCCTGTCACACCTGAGCCCTTATGCCATACAAGAGCTTTGGGTTCATAAGTATTTCTGTAACCCATTATACGCCCTCTGTATCCTATATCTATATCTTCAAGATAAGCAAAATGAAAT
>JAIKZC010000027.1 GCA_024682575.1 Lachnospiraceae bacterium
ATAAAATTCCTGAGAATTTTTTTCATCAATACACCTCCGGAGCATATAAATTTATTCAAGGACTATCGCCTTTTTCAAAAATACAGAATATATGATTTTTTCACCTATTTCAAGGTCAAGCATACTCGAAAGGGCATCTGCATATATATCCAGCTGGATCTTATATCTGTTTATCAGTGTTTCACCGTCAACGCCCCGATCTGTCTTATAATCCACCAGATATATTTTATTGTCTTCTATGAAAAAGGCATCTATTATTCCCTGTATCTGTACGGTCTCATCAGAAGGCCATTCTTCATTGATCTCATTCGCTTTTTTTTCGATAATAAATGGCTGTTCTTTGAATAACTTTCCCATTTTGTCAGCAGCTTTCATTCTTTGATACAGGTCTGTTTTTGTAAATTCAAAAATATCATTAGCATAAATAAGATTTGCAGACTCTTCTGTAAGATGACCTTCCCTGACAAGTCTTTTAAGATAGTCGAAAACATCTCTTTGTTTCTCTATTTCCGCGCTGAATGAAAGTTCAAAAGACTTATGGTATGCAGTTCCTCTTATTGCGGCAATTTCTGCCCCCTTATTTGTTTCGGACTTCTCATCATTTTTCTCTTCAGCCGTATCTTCAGTTTCTTTCTCCGGGCTCTTTTCTGTCAGATCTTCGGAAGTTACGATCTCATCATCCATAATGATCTTCATCTCTTCCTCTGTTCTCATCTGCTCTTTTATTCTCGATACCGAAAGTTTTGCCGGAAGTGAGAATGCTGCCTCATGGGGATATTTCCATGACAGATTTTCCTTCAGCAGCTTTTCAGTTTTTTCATCTGCTGTATGCGAAAGATCAAGCTTTTCATAAAATTCACGTCCCATCTTCTTTTCAGCATCCTCTTCAACGCTGTCATAGACCATATCAGAAACAAATTTTATCTTTGTATCTATTACTTCTTTGCTTTCTTCACTTTCCAGTGCCTTGATCATAAAATCCAGATATGAATTGGCATGGCTCACCGATTTTGCAGGCTGAGAAAGAATTTTTTCAGGATCATCACAAACTGCCGTCATTATAAGTTTTTCCTTGGCACGGGTCATTCCAACATAAAGGATCCTCAACTCTTCTCCTATTTCATCCCGTCTTTTCTTCTCAACTATTATATTCTTGATCGGAACCGTATATTTTATCCTGCTTTCAGCATCCGTCCTCTCTATACCGATACCAATCTCAGAGTCCCTTATCAGCTTACCTTTTCTGTCACTCGCATTGAAGCTCTTTGACATTCCTCCGATAAAGATCACCGGGAACTCAAGTCCTTTTGACTTATGGATACTCATTATCCTGACTGCATTTAAGCCTTCATTACCGCTCTTCGCCTCTCCAAAATCCATATCATATTTTTTAAGTTTTTCTATATAGCGAAGAAAGAAAAATATCCCCTTATAACTGCTTTTTTCAAAAATCTCTGCCTTCTTTATCAGGAGATTTAAATTCCTGGAAGCCGAACCTCCCTTTGCCTGAGCATAAATATCATATCCCAGCTCATTTATTATTTTTTCTATAAGACTGTGTATAGGCGTATAATTACTGATTTTTCTGTACTTTTCTATCATTTCAAGAAAAGCTTCACATTTTGAGCGCAAATCCCCGGAAATTTCTGCGCCATCATCCTCAGACGGGATCCTTCCGGCTGCGATCAGCAATGCTTTATAAAAAGACCCCTTCATACCGGCAGTCCTTATACAGGCCATTTCTTCATCGGTAAAAGAGCCAATTACACTAAGCATAACAGCTGCAAGAGCAATATCATCTATCGGATTATTGATTATTGTCAGCAGTGATACCATCGTCCGGATCTCTTCTGTCTGGAAATATCCCGATTTTGATTCCATGAAAACAGGTATTCCTGCCTCCTCTAGAATTTTTGCGTATACCTCATCCGTATTTTTAGGAGATCTCATGAGTATTGCAAAATCAGAATACTCTGCTGCTCTTACGCTTCCATCTTTAAGAGACTGAACCTGAAAACTTCCAACCATCTCTTTTATCCTGTCTGCCGTGAATTTTGCTTCTGCTTCCGCACTTCCTATCTCTTCATTTTCATCACCCTTTATAAGGACAAACTCGCTCTTGTGATCAGTTTCATTTTCTGTATAAGCTGCACCGGGATAGAGTGCCGCATCATCATCATATTCAACCGCTCCTATATTCTCATGCATTATCACTCTGAATACAGCATTTACAGAATCAAGTACTTCTTTTCTGCTTCTGAAATTCTTTGATAAAAGAATTCGTTCACTTTTTTCATCCCTTTCCGAAAAGCTGTATCGATGCATAAAGATTGAAGGGTCTGCAAGACGGAAGGCGTAAATGCTCTGTTTTACATCTCCCACGCAGAAATAATTATTATCACCGGCTACAGAAGTAAGGATTTCTTCCTGAACGCTGTTTGAATCCTGATACTCATCAGTCATCACTTCTGCAAAATATTCCCTATAGCCGTCACCGGCACCGGTTTTAAGCGCATTTAAAGCGATATGCTCAAGATCTGAAAAATCAAGAACATTTTTTTCTTCTTTGATCTCTCCGAATCGCTCTGAAAAACTTCCCGTTAAAAGAGCAAGTTCTTTAACAAGCGGTCTGGCTTTTTTGAGAGACGCTAATATATCCTCAGGGCTGTCCTTAAAATAGTTTTTCAAAGTATCAAGTCTTTTCTTTACAGCATTTCTTATTGATTTAACAGTTTCTCTTAAGTCAGGATCAATATCAGGATTTTTCTTTCTTGAAAGTGTCCCGAATTTTATTTCATCCAATCCTGAACGAAAAGATTCATAACTGCCTATTCCTGAAAGCCTGCTGAACTGAGCAATATCATCATTCAGATTATCAATATATGTCACAGGACCGGACGGACTTTCGCATATTTCCAGGGCATGCTCAAGCTCAGATATACTCTCAGATATTTCTTCCGAAGCTATTCTTACGAGCAGCATCATCCATGGCATGGTTGCAAGTTCTTCATTGTTTTCACATGCATAAGCATTTTCAAGTGTTCTAAGCCACAACCCTGGATCAGCCTTACTTTGTGAAAAATTGTAAAGTCCCAGCACAGCATCAGCTACATCCTTATCATCTTTCTGGGTAGAAAATTCCTCCAGAAAGTGCAGAAACTCCTCCGTTCCTTCCTCGTAAAATTTCTCCATTACATCTGCAATTGCATCTTCTTTCATAATCGAAAGTTCGCTCTCATCAGCAATTCTGACCTGGGGTTCTATTCCAACCCTGTCAAAATTATCACGTATGACCATCCTGCAAAAGCTGTCGATCGTCATTATATGCGCAGAATGAATAAGATTCATCTGACGATTCAGATAATCATTGTCAGGATCTGCCTCCAATTCCTCCTCCAGGGCATTTCTGATTCGTTCCTTCATTTCTGCCGCTGCCGCATTTGTAAAAGTCACGACAAGGATCCTGTCTATATCAACAGGATTCTCCTTATCAAGCACCAGTCCGATTATCCTCGAAACCAGTACTGCTGTTTTTCCCGAACCGGCTGCAGCTGCCACCAGAACATTTTTATTTCTCGAATCTATAACCCTTTGCTGTTCTTCAGTGAATTTCATCTTTTTTCTGATCTTCCCCCATCATATCTGTCTTCATGAGTTCTATGATTTCGCTTCTTTCTTTTATCTCTTTTAATTTTCGTTTTTTATAGCCCCTCTTTTTTTCGTCAAAGAGGCAAACGTCTCTGTAATCACAATAATCACATTCCGAAATATTTTTGTATTCCACAGGTGATTTTGTTATATTTCCATCCTCAATACTCTTCTTAAATTCCCCGGATTTAAATCTCACATAATCCGCTGCAACTCCGAACCCGTCTTCATCCAATACAGAGGCTGCAGCTGCAAAATCGCCACCAGACTTTACAGAAACCGGTATAATATCAGATTTACTCTCAAATTCCGAGTCAAACAGCCTTATTACTTCACTATCTGCATTTACAATGCCCCTAAGTTTAAGTTCTCCCCTAATACTCTTCTCAGCTTCTTCAGCATTGACTTCCTTAAGGTCTTCAGCCCTGACTTCAGGATCATCTATATGATAATAAAAAATTCCCGCCGGCTTTACTTCAAGAGAGGGATGAGCGATTTTCTCAATCTTCATAGCTGCGTTCATATAAATAACAAGCTGCAGATCGAGCCCATAATATATCCTTGAAAGATCAAAAGTCTTATTTCCTGATTTGTAATCAATTATAGAAACATAGATTTTTGAGTCTTTTTCTGCCGTATCTATCCTGTCTATCCTTCCTCTGAAACCTTCCTCATAAAACTCTTTTTCAAAAGCGGAGGTCTTAAAGCTTCCGCTTTTGGCCTGATGTGTAAGCGTCTTCACTGTACGCCTTAAGATTCTGTCAAGACGGATGATAAAATATTCATTTCTCTTAGAACTCCTGAGCACCCTATCGTCAGACTCATTCAAATATTTTTCCAAGGCCTCCTCGGTTAATTTTAAAGACTCTTCATCTGTGAGATCCGAAAAAGTCAGACCTTTCTCCTGCAGCATACCTGAATACATTTCAAGCACACTGTGCAAAATAAGTCCCATATCTTTTCTTTCAAATCCAAATTCTTCGCGTTCCTTTAGCTTAAGTCCATAGCGAAGAAAATGCTCGTATGCGCAAAGGGCAAACTTTTCAAGCTTTGACGGAGATTCATATTTTTCATGTCCGAAAATAACACCTGCAGCAGCCTTAGATATCGGATCCGATCTATAATCAAAAAATACTGAATCAAGCATATTTTTAAGGATCTGATCTTTATTACCCAATGAAGCAAAATAACGATAGATCTCCACTGTTTCCTTATCATCGTTATTCTTAAGTCCCAGACTCAGTCTCTTCAGAGCATCATTTTCATTCATTAATTCTCTGCCAATTCGCTCATTATCTGACTCGATAAGCTCAGCCTTCGGGAAAAGTTTCTTAACTACATTTAAGAAATATGACTCTCTTTTTCCCTTGCCTTCAGCATCAATATCTGACCATGACAGATAAAGCATTTCCGAAGGCTTTGTCACACTCATATAAAAATAAAGACGTTCTTCTCTGATCTTTTCCCTTGCTGTAAGCGAAAGTTTGATTCCCTGTTCTTTTAAATATTCCCTGTCAAAATCCGAAAGAAGCCCTGAGCCTGTGTTCTGACTCGGGATCAGCCCTTCATTCATTCCCATAAAGAAAAGGATTTTTATATTCTGAAGTCTGCTTCTCGTCATATCTCCGGCATTTACCCTGTCAAGTCCAGGAGGGATTGCCCCTACCCTTATCTCATCAAGGCCTGAATTCAGAATTTCCAGATACTGACGCAGAGTCATTTTTTCTTCAGCTATCAAATTCTCAATTCTATCAAAAAGTTCCTCAAGTTTATCGTAAATCTGGGAATATTCCTGTGCCCTTCTGCTCTCTGCATTTTCTTCAAATTCTTCACTCAGTTTTTCAAGCTTTTCACGCACATCCAGGTTTTCGCTGAATTTTCTTAACGCCTCTGTATATTCAAAAGCAGTCACATTTCTTTTTGTCATCACTTCATCCAGCGATTCAAAATAAGATTTTAGCTTTTCTCTCAGAGCATTGATGCGTTCAAGTTCGTCTGCATCCAGTGTTCTTACAGGTCTTGTCCATGAATTTGCATATTTTTTCCGGCCTCTCATATTCGTTGCCTTTATATAATTTTCAAAAATATCGATATCTTCTATGGAAAATCCGCTTATTCCCGTTCTGAGAAAATGCATTACTGACTCAAAACTATAATTTTCAATCTCTATTTCCAATGCCGCTCTGAGAAACTCAACAAAAGGATTTAATTCTATTGAACTTGAGCTGTCAATAAAGAGCGGAATCCCATATTTATCGGCTTCTCGCTCCAATGCTGATGCATATGTTTCCACATTGCTCATAACGACCGCGCAATCCCTGTAGCGAAGCCCGCCCCTGCACACAGCTTCATGGATCTTTGAGCAGACAAAAGCTGCCTCATCCATCGGATCAGGCGTATTTACAAGTTTTATATGTTCCGGTACAGCTTCAAAAATTTTCTTTTTCTTCCTGAATATATTTTTTTCAAGGAAACGCAGATCCTCTTTATCCGCTGCCCTTACTTCTTTATTATCATAAAGATTTACCGTTTCACATTTCCAGCCCGAATTATGAGCTATTTCACGAAGATTTGCTATAGTCTGTACAGACATTGCAAATAACCCGTCCGAAAAGCCATCATAATTAAGCGCAACCGAGCAATCCTCAGTTATATGCATAAGCTGCTCGATAAAACGGTATTGTATCGGTGTAAATCCTGTGAAATCATCAAAATATATCGAAGCTCCCTTTAAAAAATCTGCCTTTTCCACAGACTTTCCTGCCAGATCAAGTATCTCTTCATTTGTAATATAATCTGTTCCGATTTTCTCTCTAAAGGCCTTATACAAAACTGCTATATCCTCTGCTTTCGCAGCCAGATAATTTTTATCAGCCCTTTTTGATGCCTCTTCTATAATAGAATCAGCATCTATCTCATATTGAATATATTCAGATATAACAGATTTTATTTCACTTATATATCCCTGGCGGTTGATATTCTTCTTTAAAACCTTGAGATCGTCTTTTTTTTCAGACGCAATCCGTCTTAAAATAAGGTTTTTTCCCGTATCATCAAGTATTGTTTTTTTATTTTCACCTGCAGCCGAAAAAATTCTGTGGGCAAAACGGGTAAATCCCAGCACATCAATGTTCAGGATACCATGCCCCCGGCTCCTTTTAAGGATTTCTCCTGTAGCCGCATGTGAAGACTGTTCCGGAACTATAACAATATAATTCTTTTTATAATTTTTCTCTGACCTGCTGATAAGATCCCTGTAAATATAGTCTGTCTTACCACTCCCCGCAGGACCAAGCACGATTTTAAGTAAACCCATATCTTTTCTCCGATTCGTTTTAATAAAAAAAGCTATAACGATTCATTTACTGAATCATTATAGCTTTTAGTCCTTATCTTAATCAAGTTAGATTCTCTGTTTTTCTGAGAGCTCTGTATTCTTTGCTGCCTCAGCTGCCCTTCCGTTCTTTTTATCTAAATAAGCAGTCACTGCCTTCAGGAAGAAATAACCTGTAACAGCACCAAGTGTATTCATTATAATATCATCAAGCTCAAAGTTTCCAAGCCCGGTGTAAAACTGAATATACTCTATGATCATACTCATTACGAATCCCGGAAGCAATCCAAAATAAGGCTTCTTAAATATATCAAATCCCAGCGGAAGTAAAAATCCCAACGGGAGTGTGAGCATGAAATTCTCAGCCAGATGAATCAACGTAAGCTGTGGAAAGAAATACGACATCTGGAAAAATGTCAGATTCATTCCATTGTCAAACTGTCCGAAATTTCTATTAAAAAGAGTCAGATTAAGGACAAAGTAAAAATACATCGTAAGTGCAAAAAGCCATGCACATTTTTGTGCCTTCTTTTTTGCCAGTGCATAAATTCCCGGCATAACAGCGGTTCCTACCGCGATCGCGCCTGCACCATAGTTAACTATCGATGCACAAATGTCATTAACAACCTGATTTATAACATAATCCATAAAAAAACATCCCTCGTAAACATCCATACCTGCCGTATGTTCTCCGCTTTTTGTCAAAAGCTTTAACAAAAAACTTAAATATGAAGCTTTCTTAGCTATTATAAAGCAGTATTCAAAACTTAATGTTAACACTATGTGATTATTTTGTGTTCAAACATATATCTTGAAAGTAAAAACTCTGAATGTTTACATCATGCTCGTGCAATAAGCACCGAGCGGCAAAACAACTTAAAACATAAAAATCTTAACACATTATGTATACTTTGTCCATATTTTTTAAGAAATTATTACAATTTTATTTATTTTTCTTAGAGTTTCTCAATTTCATCAAGCCAAAGAGAAGCTGCGGCATCCGAAGGCATTCTCAGATCACCTCTTGGCGAAACCGCAACAGTACCCACCTTAGGTCCGTCAGGAAGGCATGAACGTTTGAAATGCTGACTGAAAAATCTTCTGTAGAAGGTCTTCAGCCATTTTTTTATCGTAGCATCATCATAAATTCCTTCAAACGTGACCCTTGCCATCCTATATATCTTTGAAGGTCTGAATCCGAATCTCAAAAGATAATAAAGATAAAAATCGTGAAGTTCGTAAGGCCCTACGAGATCCTCTGTTTCCTGGGCGATCTTTCCATCCTTGGGCGGAAGAAGTTCCGGGCTGACAGGCGTATCAAGGACGTCATAGAGAACGTTTTTAAGCTTCTCATCTCCGCAGCTGTCAGCATAGTATCTTACAAGATGGCGCACCAGTGTCTTCGGTATTCCTGAGTTTACACCATACATAGACATGTGGTCACCATTATACGTAGCCCATCCCAATGCAAGCTCGGACATATCACCGGTTCCGACAACTATTCCGCCATTCTTATTTGCAAGATCCATTAAAATCTGAGTTCTCTCTCGAGCCTGACAGTTCTCATAGGTTACATCATGAATATTTTCATCATGACCGATATCTTCAAAATGCTGTCTAACCGACTTTACAATACTTATTTCTCTCAGATCCGCTCCCAGAGCCTTTACCATTTCGATCGCATTGGTATAAGTCCTGTCAGTGGTTCCGAATCCCGGCATTGTTACAGCAGTTATGCCTTTCCTGTCAAGGTGAAGGCTGTCAAATGCTCTCGCAGTCACAAGCAGTGCAAGTGTGGAATCCAAACCTCCGGAAATTCCGATCACTGCATTTTTAGCATGTATATGCTCAAGACGTTTTTTAAGACCCATAGCCTGGATAGAAAATACCTCTTCGCATCTTCTTTCTCTTTTTGTCTCGTCGTCCGGTACAAAGGGAAATCTGTCAGGCTTATTAATAAGCTTAGTCTCTACTGTTTTAAGAGAAAACGGAATTCTGACATAATCATCATCAGCTGAGATAAATGTGTTCATTCTTCTTCTTTCAGCATCGAGTTTCTCTATATCGATAACAGCATAAGTAACTTCGTTTTTGAAAAGCTTTGACTCAGCCAGAACATCTCCGTTCTGGGCAATGATATTATGACCGCCAAAGACCAGATCCTGGCTGGACTCGCCCTCTCCTGCAGACGCATATATATAAGCAGATGAAAGACGTGCGGAAAGCGCTGCTATCATAAGTCTTCTAAAGTCATCCTTGCCTATTACTTCATCACTGGCAGAAAGGTTAACTATAAGCTCTGCACCGTTCTTTGCAGCATCCATTGACGGTGTCTCAACAACCCATGCGTCCTCGCAGATCTCAGCGCCCACAACAAATCCTGCCGGATCGGTAAGATTTTCAAAAAGGATCTTCGTTCCAAACGGAACCTCCATTCCATAAAAATCTTCGTAGACTATCTCATTATTTCCCGACGTAAAATATCTAGTCTCATAAAATTCAGAATAGTTCGGAAGATAAATCTTAGGGATAATGCCAAGCAGAAGTCCTCTGTGTATCGCTGCGGCTACATTATAAAGCTTTCCTCCGCGTTCATAAGGCAGTCCGACAAATATAAGCGCATCAAAAGCCTTTGAATAGTCAACCAGTTCCTTAAGTGATTCCTTGCATCTGTTAATGAGTATCCTCTGCAGGAAAAGATCATTACAGGTGTAACCTGAGATGCAAAGTTCAGGAAAAACAATGACTTTCGCTCCCTTGGCTACCGTCTCCTCCATCAGATACTCTATCTGCTCTGTATTATAGGCAGGATCTGCAACCTTAATCTTTGGAGTCACTGCCGCTACTTTAACGAATCCGTCCTTCATACACTTTTTCCTTTCAAAATAAAATTCAAAATAAAATCAAGAATAAACCGGACCTATCTTTTTTATTTCTTATATTTTACTCTTCTGCTTTGCAGCCTGTAAAAGTGCCTCAAGCTCTTCCGGCGAAAAATGATATGCCTTTCCGCAGAAATGGCATTTCACCTCTATTTCCTTGCCATCATCGATCATGCTCTGCAGTTCCTTTTCACCTGTACTGATAAGTACTTTTGAAACCTTGCTCACGCTGCAGTCGCAATTAAATCCGACATTCTGTCTTTCGAAAATATTCGGCTCAAGACCTTCCAGAAGGATCCCGATAATATCCTCCGCAGACTTGCCATCTTTCAAAAGATCAGTTACAGAATTTATCTTTTTAAGATTTTCCTCTATCTTAGAAATAACATCATCATCGGCATCTGGCATAAGCTGTACTATAAATCCGCCGGCCTCTGCTACGGTGTTTTCTTTTGTCATAAGCACGCCAAGTCCGACGGAAGAAGGAACCTGTTCGCTCGATGCAAAATAATAAGTCAGATCCTCTGCTATCTCACCGCTCACAAGCTCTACATTTCCAACATAAGGATCCTTAAGACCGAGATCCTTTATAACCTGGAGATTACCGTGTCCGACAGCAAGTCCTACATCAAGTTTATGATCAGATTTTCGGGCGCCTATAAGAACCTGGGGTTCCAGTGCAAAGCCTTTAACATTACCGTTTGCATCAGCCGTTACCGTAAGTCCCTCCATAGGACCGTCAGATCTGATCTGAATAGTTATGATATCGTCTCCCTTAAGCATAGCACCCATCATAGCGCCTGCTGTCAGAAGTCTTCCAAGTGCAGCCGTAACAACAGGGCTGGTATCATGGGCTTTCCTTGCAGTTTCAACTGTATCTTTTGTAACTGCTGCAAAAGCTCTTACTTTTCCTGCTGCGGCAGTTCCTCTTACCATATAATCGCTCATATATTTAAATCCTTTCAAAGCTTTTTTCATAATATACCAAAAAAGCTGCAAGTTTTCAAAAAACCTGCAGCTTAATGTCTTAAATGAAGTGCGTGCGACAGGATTCGAACCCACGACCTTCTGGTCCGTAGCCAGACGCTCTATCCAGCTGAGCTACGCACGCACGTTGTGTCGCTCAAACAAGCGACAATAGATATTATATGTTCAACTTTCTTCTTTGTCAACAGTTTTTTCAATTTTTTTTACAAAAATTTCTGCCCATGCCGGCATGAAGCCCGAAACAATTGCCACATCCTGCGAAATAGAGTGGCTTTCCGAGGTCCCATAATATGGAAGAAAGCCCTTTTCGATAATTTTTTCTTTTAGTGCCGTCACAAGATAAAGCGCAAGTCCATGATGTTCATAATCTCTATCAACATCAATTCCTATCTGCCACATATACTTTCCATCTGCCGAAGCTCCTGCCGCTGCGATCGGAATGCCGTTGTCATAAGCCGCTATGCCGATAACATCAGGCTGAAGCTTTGCACCCGGAAATGCATGCGGAAACTTTCCGCTTGCTGAAAGCTCTCCAAGATTATCTACATCAAACCATCTTGTCTCATAGGGACATTCAAGTTCAATGTCTTCCCAGTTATAGTCCGGCAGAAAATATATATGTGTGTCATGAATACAGAGTCCGTATTCTTCAAGCTTTTTATCCAAAGTCCTGAGATTCTCAAATTTACAGAACCACTCACACTTAAAGGTCATATACTTTTCCCTTACCCAGGGAAGAAGCTCTTTCGACGCCATTATATAGGCATCTCCTTTATATATTATGGCACGAAAATCTTTCGACATACCGTCAAAGAGTCTTGCTCCTTCATGTATTTCCGCCTCATTGATCATTATCCGGTATTTATATTCGCACTCCGGTGAACAATTCGTATCAAGCCTGAACTGTGCTCTGGCCATATCATCGAAATTCATATTTATCAATTTCCTTCATCAAACGCTTATTTTTATAAAGATCCTCATCTGCTCTGCTCACTATTTCCTCATAAGAGCTCTTATAGATGAATCCTTCGGCATATCCATCGGCAATTCCAAAAGGATAATCCTTGAAAGTAGCAACTCTCACGCACTCATCCTGCATTTCCTGCCTTTCCTTTAAAACGACCGATGTATCCGGATCAATATAAATTGCACAGAATTCATCTCCGCCGATCCTGTATATTCTCCAGGCATCTTTCATACAGTTTTTAATGATCTGTGCTCCTGCTGAAATAAAATCATCTCCGCTGAGATGGCCATAATTATCATTTACAATTTTCAGATTATTAAGGTCAAAAAGAATAACTCCGACTTTCTTCTTTTCATTCTTAAGACGTTTCTGATCTTCCTTATAGCAGTTTTTATTACGCACTCCGGTATACATATCAATAAATGCCTGCTGCCTGTAGGCATCCACCGGATTTTCCAATGCCAGAAACATTCCTGTAGCAACTACTGCAGCAATTCCACCTGTTGCAAGGATTTCCGGTCGAAATACCTGCGCCATGATCACTCCGAGTATAGCTACCTCTACAGGAATCATGATCTTGCAAAAGCTTTCCCCTACTTCTCTGAATCTCACTATCAAAAGAACTATGGTAGCTATTTCATATATGATACCAACGGCAAAATTTATCGCCAGGGGTATACCCTGAGTAATTACCACTCCACCGATCTCAACATATTTTACCTTAAAAAAGAGGCTGACTAAAAAAGTCGCAGCAACTATACAGTAAGATGCTATCCTGACATTTTTCTTCTTTTTCTTGAAGTATGCAATTCCATGTACATATGTGAAAATTTCATTTAAGACCATTACTGCGCTGATATAAAGCAATTTCTGAACAAAATCATTTAAGGGTCCAAAGATCAGATCCCTGTAATTGCCCATCAAAAATGCTGCTGCATCCAGCATCGCATGAAGAAGCGAAAACATACATATACGAATG
>JAIKZC010000036.1 GCA_024682575.1 Lachnospiraceae bacterium
GGCGGTGTCATGGATATGGAATATCTTGAGAGCGCTGAAAATGTTGACAGTATTTTCCTTATGTCCCAGGCAGGTATGAGACAGGGCAAGGCTCTTGCAGATATATTTGATGGAGCAGTTTCACCGTCAGGAAAACTTACAGATACATGGGCTAAGGATTATGATGACTATGCATCATCTGAGGGCTTTGATGATTATAAGGACTATGAAGATTATTCAGATGGCATATATGTAGGATACAGATATTTTGATACATTTAATAAAACACCGAGATATGAGTTCGGTTTTGGTAAATCTTATACAGATTTTGACATTGATGTAAATTCTGTAAAGGCAAACACAGATGAGGTTACAGTTAATGCAACGGTTACCAATACAGGAAGCACATATTCAGGTAAGGAAGTTGTAGAAGTTTACTTCTCATCACCTGAAAATGAAGATGTAGATAAGCCTTATCAGGAGTTGGCAGCATACGGAAAAACAGATACACTTGCTCCGGGAGCCAAGCAGACAATTGAGATTAAATTCAATACTACAGATATGGCATACTACAGCGAGAGTGATGCAGCTTATATTCTCGATGAAGGTGACTATCTTGTAAGAGTTGGTGACAGTTCAAGAAATACAGAAGTAGCAGCAAAAGTAAATGTTGATAAGGATTATGTTGTAGAGCAGCTCAGCACACAGCATATGGGAGCTGAGGACAACGATGATATCGATGACAGCATTTCTGAGGAAGCACTGACTGCAGAGAACTATAGCTATGATTCTGAGGAGTCAGAAATCTCAGCAGCTCCGACTGTAAATGTTTCAGGCTTTGAGACAGTTAACCATGCATCAGAGTATGATGATGAAGAAGTTACAACCTATGTAACAGATGAAGATACATATTCAGCAAATGCATTTAGTGATAAGCTTGACTATTCAGAAAATGTAGTTGAAGTAGAAGATGTTTCCGGTGCAAAACTTAAAGATGTAGCATCAGGAGATGTCGATATAAATGCATTTGTAGCAAGCATTTCAAATGATGCTCTTGCAGATATTGTAAATGGTACAGGTATGCAGGGCTTCACTGCAGGATGGGTACCGGGATATGATTCTTATGATGTAGCAGGTGCTGCAGGACAGACAACAGCTGATTATGAAGACGAGTATGGAATTCCTGCAACAGTTCTTTCAGACGGACCTGCAGGTTTAAGACTTTCACAGTCATATGAGGCAGATGACGGAAATACATATTATCAGTGGTGTACAGCATTCCCTATCGGCACATGTCTTGCACAGATGTGGAACACAGACCTTATGGCTGAGGTAGGAGAAGCTGTAGGTAAGGAAATGGTTGAATATGGCGTAACCGTTTGGCTTGCACCAGGAATGAATATTCACAGAAATCCTCTTTGCGGACGTAACTTTGAGTACTATTCCGAGGATCCTTTCCTTACAGGCACTATGGGTGCTGCTATAACACTCGGCGTACAGAAGAATGATGGTGTAGGTACAGAGATCAAGCACTATGCAACAAATAACCGTGAGTATAACAGAAGCAGTGAGGATAATAACGTATCAGAGAGAGCTATGAGAGAGATTTATCTCAAAGGCTTCGAGATTGCAGTAAAGACAGCGCAGCCTATGGCTGTTATGACCTGCTACAACAAGATCAACGGAACTTATGGCGCAGGTAACTATGACACAGTAACAGATCTCCTTCGCGGAGAGTGGGATTTCAAGGGTGTTGTAACAACAGACTGGTTCTCTGGTGAGACAGCAGCTAATGAAATGCACGCAGGAAATGATATGATCCAGCCCGGATATGCTGAAGAAGATGTCCTTTCGGCAATGGGTGATGTAGCACCTACATTCAGTGAGAACGGATATGTAGCTAAGAAGACATCAATGTCAGGCATGGCTTGGTTCTTCGGTGGATCAGAAGTAGATGCATGGGGTGATTTTGTAGTATCAGACAATTCTGCAGATCAGGAGACATCAGTAACAACAGAATTTGATGCCCTTGCAGAACTTGCAGCAGGAACAGAAGTTGCAGATGGTGTTGATGGATTCGATGAACTTCCTGAGGAAATGCAGGATCTTATTAGTTCAGGTGCACTTGAGGTAACAGCAGTTGATAGTGATACCTGGAAAGCTGAATACTTTGGATATTATGAGGATAACAATGAACTTTATCTCGGAGATGTACAGAGATCAGCAAAGAGAATCCTTGAAATGGTAATGGCTTCCAACCAGTTTGCAGATTTTGCAGAACTTGATACTCAGACATATTATGAGTATATCGGTGGAGAACTCGATACAGTTCAGGAAGTTTCAAAATCAGCAGTTGATACAGGAGAAACAACAGAAGCAACAAGCACAACTACAGTTTATACATCAGCTGATGGCACACAGTACACGATCACTGCACCTACAAACCTTCCTTTCAGTGGAAGAAAGATGAAGATCGGCGGCAAGAAAGGCCTTAAGGTTGTAGTAAGTGTAAATGGAATGAATTATCTTGTTAAGAGTGCAAAGATGGCAAATTCAAAGGCTGCCGGAACAGCAAGCTTCACAATCAAGAGTCTTAACAGGGCAAAGGATGCAAACGGCAACAAGATCACAGATAAGAAGGCAGCAAAGGCAGCATCCAAGGCAATCAAGGGACAGACAATTTCATTTACAATTAAGCCTGTTGAACTTGAGAGCTCAAAAGTATTCGTAAAGATCAAGTCAAATACTGTTAAGAAAGTAAAGGCTTCACTTTCCGACAACAACGGCAAGTATAAGAAATATGTATTAAAGAGCGGCACAGATTACAATCTTTCAAGCGATGGAAAGACAATTGAACTTACAGGAAATTATAAGGGTTCAATAGCAGTAGACAGTGCTACAAAAATGTAAGATTATTTACAGATTATAAGCCGGGAAACAGAGTATTTTGTACTTATAATCAAACAAATATACCTCTCTTTACACACCAAAGATCGGGGAGCCTCGTGCTCTCCGATTTTTAGCCTATTTTAGCTTATTTTTGTTGACAAATGCCCTAAAAGTGGGTATAAATAGATATGTGTCCTGCAGACAGCATAGTTGCTGGGCAGGATAATAATAAAACTCATTCAGAGAGGAGTTATCATAATGAACAAAACAGAGTTAGTTGCAGCAATTGCAGAGAAGTCAGGTCTTACAAAGAAGGATGCAGAAAGCGCACTTAAGGCTTTCACAGATTCAGTTGAAGAGACACTTGTAAAGGGTGACAAGATTCAGCTTGTTGGCTTCGGTACATTCGAAGTTGTTGAGAGAGCAGCTAGAGAGGGTAGAAATCCTCAGTCAGGCGCTGTTATGAAGATCCCTGCATCAAAGGCTCCTAAGTTCAAGGCAGGCAAGGCTCTTAAGGATGCTGTAAACAAGTAATTGAATATCAAAAACTAATTGCAAAGCAATTCGTGATATTATAAATGTTTATTAGCAATGAGGATGTACACGCTTAAGGCTGTGTACATCCTTTTCAGTTTCAGGAGGTAAATATGCGTCTGGATAAATACTTAAAAGTCTCAAGACTTATAAAGAGACGAAGCGTGGCAAATGAAGCCTGCGATGCGGGAAGAGTTTCCATAAACGGAAAAGCTTCAAAGGCCGGCACAGAAGTAAAAGTCGGCGATATAATAGAGATCGCATTTGGAAACAAGGCTGTAAAGGTCGAGGTTCTTGCTATAGAAGAGACAGTAAAAAAGGAGCAGGTTAAAGACCTCTTTAAATACGTCTGAGTAGTGATTTTTACTGAAAAAATAGATGAAAAATTGTATACAGTTATATTGACTGGGCTTGTATTATACTGTATAATATATAGTGTGTTTTTGTCTTACGAGGAATCACAGATAGGGGTGAATTTATCAGGTATAAACCTGGGGTTGTTTAGGAGAAAAAAATGGGAAGGGTGCCGGCTTTTCAGAGAAAAAAACATAATAAGTTGAGTGTCCTTTGCATTATTATAGTAATGATAATGCTTCTTGGTGTTGTCGCCTATGACAGCTTCAGACTGCAGATCAAGCAGGAGCAGTATATCTCGAGGATCAATGAGCTCGAAAAAGGTATCGAGGACGAAAAAAAGCGCACTGAAGACTTAAAGGAATTTGAGAAATATACAAAAACAAGAAAATACGCCGAGGAGATAGCCGAAGATAAGCTTGGGCTTGTTCACGACGGGGAAATAGTTTTTAAGCCTGAAGATGAAGATAAATGACAGAGTAAAAAAATTTATAAAAGAGAATAATATGGTCACTCCCGGACAAAGAGTTGTCGCAGGGGTTTCAGGAGGAGCGGATTCTGTCTGTCTCCTTTTTTTGCTATATGAACTTAAAGAGGAACTGGGATACAGCCTTTCGGTAGTACATATAGAGCATGGCATAAGGGGAGAGGCCTCGCTTATGGATGCCGAATATGTGGAAAAGCTCTGCGAAGAGCTGGATCTGCCATGCAGAACAGTTCATATAAATGCACCGAAGTTGGCAGCGGAAAAAGGAGAAAGCCTGGAAGAGGCAGCGAGGAACGCTCGATACGAGGAATTTGAGCGTGAGGGGGCAGATAGGATAGCTGTTGCACATCATGCCTGTGATGCCGCAGAAACCATGCTTTTTAACCTTTTCAGAGGAAGTTCCATCTGGGGGATGGGAAGTATAGCCCCGGTCAGGGGAAAGATCATACGACCGCTTCTCTGTCTTACAAGGGAAGAAATAGAAGAATATTTGAGAGAGCGAAAGATAGATTTCAGAACCGATGAGACGAATTTTGATACCGAAATACCAAGAAACGCCATCAGGCATGAGATAATCCCGATAGCAGAGAAGATAAATTCCAATGCCGTAAAACATATAGCGGCAGCGGCTTCGGATATAAGGGACTGGAGCGATTTTATCTCGACAGAGCTCGACAGGCTTGAAAGAAGTTATACAAGGGAAAAAAACGCTGAGATAGAGGTTGATCTGGCACTTTTAGAGAATGCACCGGAGATTGCAGTTTCAGAGATTTTAAGAAGAGCTCTCGGAAGGGCAGCCGGACGACTCAAAGACATAAGCCGCGTCCATATAAGAGATGTAATGTCTCTTGCGGTAAAAACAAGCGGCAGCCGTATCTCACTCCCCTATGGAATTTATGCCGAAAGAGTATTTGACAAATTGCTTTTTAAGAGAGAAGATAAGAATACTTTTCGAAATTATTTTAAGGATTATCAGGAAGAAGCACCGCAAAACGGAGAGATAATTGCACCTGATAAAATGCAGTATACATTTAATTTGGATAAAATTAAAAACAGCGCCGGATTTCCGACTTCTTCGTATACTAAATGGTTTGATTATGATAAAATAAGGTGTATACCGGTAGTCAGAACACGCAGAAATGGTGACTACATGGCGATAAAAAACGGACGTAAGAAATTAAAGGACGTTTTTACGGAGGCTCATATAGCGGCGGACAAGCGTGATGAGATCAGCCTTTTAGCTGACGGAGATCATATCATATGGATTCCCGGAATAAGGATGAGCGAGGCGTATAAAATAGATGATTCAACTACGCGCATCTGGGAAGTTACGGCTTCTGACCGGAATAATACTTAGTGATTTCGAAAAATTATAATGTTTTGCAAGGAGTAATGAAATTAGTTATGTCGAATAAGCTTGTAGAGATGTTCAGTGAAGAAGAGATCAACGCTAAGATCCGTGAACTTGGAAAAAAGATCAGCGAAGACTACGCAGGTCAGGAAGTAACACTTGTATGCATATTAAAGGGCGCATCAATGTTTACCTGTGAGCTCGCCAAAAGGATAACCATTCCGGTAAGATTTGAATTCATGCAGATTTCCAGCTATGGAAATGAGACAGAATCCAGTGGTGTTGTTAAGATCATGCAGGATCTTGATGAGCCCATAAGAGGTAAAAACGTACTCGTATGTGAGGATATCATAGACAGCGGAAGATCCATGCACTATCTTATGGATATCTTAAAAGGCCGCGGACCGGCTGATTTAAAACTCTGTTCGCTTTTAGACAAGCCTGATCGCAGAGTTGTTGATGTAAATATCGATTACAAGGGATTTACAATTCCGGATAAATTTATAGTAGGTTTCGGCCTTGACTATGCTCAGGAGTACAGAAATCTTCCCTATATTGCGGAGGTTATTCCGGAATAAACAAATAAAAAACAAAATAACATTTTTAAGAGGAGGGGAGCTTTGAATAATAGTGGGAGCAGGAACTTAATCGTTTATTTTCTGGCTATTGTAGCGGTTGTACTTCTGGTGCTGACCATGAGCAGCAGATGGCAGGTAAGGGATACTTATAATTACACCCAGTTCGAGAGCGATCTCAAAGAGAACAGGATCGATACCATCGAACTCCAGCCTAATGCTGAAACACCGACAGGATCGGTAGTGGTCACCTTTAAGGAGGACGGCTCGAGCCGAACACTCTATGTTTCGGATATCACGGCGATAGAGGATGAGCTTAAAACAGCTTTCCCCTCATATACACAGCGCGATGTATCCAGAGACAGTAAGGTATTTTCCTATGCGGTTCCCGTAATTTTGGGAATTGCGGTAATATTTATTGTTATGGCGCTGATGAATTCGCAGGCAGCAGGTTCTTCGGGCGGCGGCAAGATGATGAATTTCGGAAAAAGCCGTGCTACAAAGACTATGGCAGGGGATTCAAAGGTAACTTTTAAGGATGTTGCAGGTCTTGAGGAAGAAAAAGAAGATCTAGAAGAGATCGTTGATTTCCTCAAAGAACCTAAAAAGTATACGCAGGTTGGTGCGAGAATACCTAAGGGAGTTTTGCTTGTAGGCCCTCCCGGAACAGGTAAGACTTTGCTTGCAAAGGCTATCGCCGGTGAAGCCGGAGTTCCTTTCTTCTCAATCTCCGGTTCTGACTTCGTTGAGATGTTTGTCGGTGTTGGAGCTTCCAGAGTAAGAGACCTCTTCGGAGAAGCAAAGAAAAACGCACCCTGTATCGTATTTATCGATGAGATTGATGCAGTGGCAAGACGCAGAGGCGCAGGTCTCGGTGGAAGCCACGATGAGCGTGAGCAGACACTTAACCAGCTCCTTGTAGAAATGGATGGTTTCGGTGTAAACGAAGGAATCATAGTAATGGCAGCAACAAACCGTGTTGACATACTTGATCCGGCTATCATGCGTCCGGGACGTTTTGACAGAAAGATCGGAGTCGGAAGACCTGATGTCAAGGGCAGAGAGGAAATCCTCAATGTTCACGCAAATAATAAGCCTTTAGGCGATGATGTAGACTTAAAGCAGATCGCACAGAC
>JAIKZC010000010.1 GCA_024682575.1 Lachnospiraceae bacterium
TGTAAGTTTTCCTGACGGTGAAACTGCTCCATCAAATATATCTGCAAGAGCCTTGCCCTGTCTCATACCTGCCTGGGACATAAGGAAAATACTGTCAACATTTTCAGCGCTCTCAAGATATTCCATATCCATGACACCGCCAACATTAAGCACTACAACAACGTGGTCAAATGCTGCAGTAACTTTTTCAAGGTTTTCTTTCTCAAGAGCTGAAAGATAATAATCACCTGCAGATGTTGTTCTGTCTGCACCTTCACCGGAATTTCTTGTAACAACGAAGATTGCAGTATCAGTATCTGCCTTAGCAGAGGTTATATACTCATCATCTATTGCGATTTCATTTGGGAAGTAGCTGTAAAGTCCTACAGATCCGCTTGTAGTACAAACTTTTCCATCCCCTGATTCCTTACTTGCCTCAAAGAGCTCTCCATAATGCTCAACCCAGTCTTTACTTGTAATAGTATAAACATCACTAAGACCGTCGTATACGCTGATGGTCTCATCATCTCTCTGGTTTACGTCACCGGAGCCTGTTCCGCCTGTTACGCTGTAATATGCTCCTGCACCAAAAAGTGCAACTTTACTACTCTTAGCAATGGGAAGTGTATTGTTCTCATTTTTTAAGAGAACCATACCTTCTTCAGCTGCCTTCTGTGCAACTTCATAATTTGCTTTTTCCAGATCAGTTACTTCTGTTGAGCTGTTTCTTTTGAATGCATCCTGAGCGTACACAGGAATTGCGCCACCAACTACAGTGGTCGCTACCATTGCAGATGCCATGAGACCTGCGATGGATTTTCTCCATTGATAGTTTCTTCTCATACCTTTCCTCCAATAACAAATCTTTTTATAAAACCTTCTAAAAAAATTATATTTTCTTAAGCATTTTTTTAGAATTAGATTTGTTATGATATGTTTTAGAAATCGTACGCTATAATAATTCAACAAAGAAAATCCAGTATATCTATTTTTATCTATACATAATGCATATTACGGATTCAATATTAGTCCTACAGATAAATCATCAAATTCTACCTTTTCCAAAGGAATTCTATAGTATTTTCCTTCATCGAGATTTAAATCCTTCATTTTTTCCTTATGCATCACAACTGCATCTACAAGCTTCATTAATGCCTCTGCATGTTTTGATGTATCACACAATACAGTTCCCAGAAGTTTTTTTCTCTCCACACTTTTTAATGCCTCGTTGATACCATCGATCCCGACAACGCGTATAGAATCAATTCCCAATGCATCCAGTGTATCTATCGCGCCAAGTGCCATTGCATCATTGTTACTGATTATGATTTCAAGATTTTTATTTATTTCACTGTCCGACATCCACGCATATGTTGTCATTCCGGCTTTATCACGATCCCAGTCCGCTGCCGCACTTGTAAGCAGTTCAAGCTTTATCCCTGATTCCTCTAAGGATTTAAGTACTACTTCACTCCTTATAACCGCATCCTGATGCCCGATTTCACCCTCAAGAACTGCACACTGAACTATTCCATCCTTGTTTTTATCAATTTTATTATTATCAAATGCATCTTTTATTATTTCAGCCTGAAGGATCGCTGATTCCTTCGCGTCCGAACCCTCATAATAAAGGTTTTCATTTCTCATAAGGTCTTTTTTTACCGGTTCACGATTGAAGAAAATTACCGGAACTCCCTTTTTTTCTGCCATGGCTATTATGTTGGATGCCTTATTTCTTTCCACCAGATTAACGCAGAGAATATCATAATTTAAGTCAAGTAAATGTTCTGCCTGCATATCCTGCCGGTTCTGATCTGCCATTGCATCCATTACATTAAGACTCAGATTATAATCCTTATGCAATTTTTGATATTCTGTGATCTCTTCCCTGAATTCCTCTGTAATGGATGATATAAATGTATCAGTTCCGTCATATGCTAAAAATCCTATATGACAGCTGCGCTGTTTATTCCCGTCAAATTGGTAATTTCCTAACACACATACCGCAATAACCGCAAATAACAGTATGATAAATATCACCAGTCTTTTTTTCAATTTATATATCCTTCCTGATCACTCTGCTGTCAAAAATATTTTCTGAATTTATAAAATATGGATCCTCAACTATATCATAAGCACTGAAAAATCCTCTTGAGTAATTCATAAGAGTCTTCACAGATCTTACCCCTATCGCATAGTCGCTCCATTCTACAGCTCCACTGACCAGTCCATCCTCTATATTCTTTAAGAGCATTTTATCTGACCCTATGGAATATATACCCAGATCCCAATCTTTATAATAATTACTGAATTTTACAACCGATTCAGCCGCTTCAGGTCCATCTGTAATAACAACAGTTTTTTTCCTGTCTTCCGCTATTTTTTTAAGTTTTGTTGCTATCACAGGCTGGCTGTAATATTCTTCGACAATTAACCGGTTATCCGGAAGGTATTCCTTTATGGTGTCTATTATTTTTAATATTTCGCTCGAATCGCTGTGTCTGCAGATCATAACCAGCCGGGCATCAGCATTATCCACAGCTATATTTTCTGCAAGGATCTTTCCGGCTTTTTCCCTGTCAAATCCGGCAGAAAAGGCATTTCTTCTGTCGAGTCTGTCATTATAAATATATGTTATCGGCAGTGTAAATTTTTCATCCCTTATCCATTCCTTTATTTCCCTGTCGTCCGTTGGTACAATTATAAGTGCTTCAGCACCATTATCTATCTCTCTTTTTATAATCTCTTTCTGCGAGTCCGTATCATAGGCTCTCGGCAAAAATTCTATATTTATATCAAGATTCTGAATAGAAGCTTCTTCTGAGATACCTTTTTCAAGTTCATCATGAATTGTGCTGTCAGAACAATCCATGATCACGGATATCTTCATATTTTTTACCTTATAGCTCAGCCCTGCAGAGTCGGCGATCAAAACAAACATAAGCAACAGAGCTGCAAATATCCAAAATCCTATAATTTTCTTTTGTCCGATCTTCATTCTTTCCAGTCTCCATACTCTATAGCCGGCATATGAAGTATGATCTCAGTTCCCTCATCCGGCTCTGAATTTATGATAATGCCATACTCTATACCAAAATAAAGCCTGATTCTCTCATTGACATTATATATTCCTATGCCGTTTCCCCTCTTTGATTCCACAGGTTTTTTAAGTAATGACTCCTGTTGTTCCTCCGTCATGCCCATTCCATTATCACGAACGCTTATATAAAGGTCTTCGTCTTTTCGATATGCCCTGATGAACATTTCGCCCTCATCTTCCATAAATTCCATGGCGTGATAGATTGCATTCTCAACAATTGGCTGTACTATAAGCTTTACTGTCGAGAGATTCTTTACATCCTCTTCAATTTCTATACTATAGCTGAACTGATCGCGATAACGCCTTGACTGTATGAGAAGATAATTTCTCACATGCTCTATTTCATCTTCAACGGTTATGACATTTTTTCCCTTACTTATACTTATTCTGAAAAGTCTTGCCAGTGCTGTAACTATTTCTGTCGCTTCACTGTTCCTTCCTTTTTCTATCATCCAGGTTATAACATCCAGTGTATTATATAAAAAATGAGGATTTATCTGTGACTGGAGGCTGTCCATTTCGCTCTTGCGCTTAAGTTTCTGCTCGCGCCTTACCTCCTCCATCAGGAATTTTATACGACATACCATTCTATTAACACTCTTTGCCAGAGAACGGACCTCAGTACTTCCATATACTTTAACTTCTGCGTCCAGTTTTCCTCCCGCAAGCTCTCCTACGCTTTTTTCAAGCTCACCTATTGGTTTGGATACCATTCCGGATATGAATTCACTGAACTTCAATATCACTATCATAAAGACTGAGATCATAAACAGAATCTGTAATAACCAATTTGTCACATTTTCTTTTCCGGCTGATCCTGTGTAAACGCTTACTAATCTCCAGCCGGTATAACCTATGGTTCTCAGCGCATAGGTATTGTTCTGTCCAAGGAAAGCTATTCTATAGCTCCCGTCTTTCAAATTAGCCAGTTCTTTATTATTTTCAGGCTTAAATCCTTCTTCGTATCTGCTTTGATATGGATGTGAAAGTATTTTTCCATCATCATTCATTAAATAAACATATTCATACGCAGAATTACTCAAGCCACTGCACATACGTGTCAACTCACTGTAATCGAAATTAATAACTATCACACCTTCAAGCTTTTCTCTGCCTGTAGAAATTTCTATATAACGACTGACCGGAATTACCCATTCATAATCTGCTTTAGGATAGTCATAAAGATTTTCCACCACAGGTTCTGAAAATGCTATATTCTCCGGATTATTTACCGCTGCCATAAACCAGTCCTCAGTGCGAACATCCACGCCTTTTTTAAGCTTTATCTGCGGTGCTGTCATAACAGCTTCTCCTGACATATTAAAATAAGCAATATCTTTTATATATCTGCTGTTTGAATTATAAGCGTAATTAAAAAGGAGCTGCTTTTCTTCAACAGTCGTGAAATCATCCTTAAGAATATTAAAGTAGATATTATCCGTAATATCTATAAGCGTACCTATATAATCTTCAAGCTGTCCGGCTCCTGTATTTAATAGTATTTCCTGCTTCTGCCTTACAGAACGTTCATATTGTTTATTTTGATTTATAATCCAAAAAAAGTTCAGAAGAACAAACTCCAGAATGGTTGAAAAGATAAAAATCTTATATACCATTTTTCTGAAACTCTGTTCCCTGACCTTTTTTATTGAAAATATTTTAAGCAAATTCCCCATTTTATTTCTGCCTGTATTTTGTTGGTGATACCCCATAATGACGCTTAAATGCGTAACTAAAATAAGCTACATCCGAATAGCCCGTTTCTTTTGCGATCACATATGTCTTGTAATCAGTTTCTTTAAGCAATCTTGCTGCTTCTTCCATTCTTATCCTGTTAATGACATTTGAACAGGCTTCTCCCATTTCTTTCTTAAAAATACTTGAAAAATAGCTATGGCTAAAACCTACGCTGTCTGCAACTGTTTCTACCGAAAGCTCAGGATCCTTGTAATTCTCTTCAATATAATGCAATGCCTTTTTTGAAAGGCTGTTTTCCTGCGCCCCATCTTTTATACTGATATCTCCATAATATACAGCGGTTGTATCCTCTGTAATTTTATTGACTGCCATGCAGGCTTCATTAAAGGATCTTGTAATATCCGAAAGCATTTCAGCTTTTGAACCAATTCCGCAGACAATATCAACATTCAGCTGATGTTTAAGACTCCTTACGAGATTTTCACAGATTCTGATAATTTCCTCTGCATCACCGCTTCCAAATATTATGTCAACCTTTCTGTTTTCTATTACTAATGCGGCACCGTATTTTTCGCGGAGTTCCTCATCTATCGCCTCATAAGCTACAGCTTCCCATTCAGCTTTTTCGTTATGATCTCTCATCTCTGCAACTGCAACTATCCAACTTCCGGAAACTAAAAGATCAGGTATATTATCGGCAAGCTGCTGTTTTACTTCATCAGTTATCTGTCCTCTGATAACCTGATGCAGGATGCTTTCGATTATTCTCGATCTTCCCTTGTCATATTTTTCCTTAAGCTCAGCGAAATTTTTCTCACTGTCTCTCTCCCTGTCAAGACTCTTTTTCACCTCTGCCATAGATTCTTCAAGTTCTCTGGAATTTATAGGCTTCATAATATAATTTTCAACTTTATATTTTATTGCTTCTTTTGCATAGCTGAAATCATCAAAACCTGAAAATATTATTATCTTAATATCATCATATTTTTCACGGATCTTAGCTGTAAGTTGAAGACCATCCATATATGGCATCTTTATATCAGTCATAACAAGATCAGGTGTCTCCTCTTCTATCAGTTCCCAGGCTTCAATACCATTTCTGGCAACTCCGCTGACACGAAACCCAAGTTTTTCCCAGTTAACTCCCTCTGCCATACTGTCTCTAACTTCCGCCTCATCATCAACCAAAATAATACTATACATTTCCACCACCCTTTATTAACAGTTTCCAGCCTAATTTATAATTTTACACGCTGAAGGAAATATCTGCAATTAAGAAAAGCGCCGAACCCACTATATAAATATAGCAGATCCGACGTTTATTATATAATTTCTTTATTATCAAGGCTTTTTCAGATCAACTGATTCCATCTTCTCAGAATCTTTAAGCATTTCTTTTACCGCTGCCTCACCTTTTTCCAGAGCCGTCCTGTAATACCAGTCCTTGAAATCAAGTTCCTGCATATAATAATTAAGCTGCTCGATCTGGTTTTTAACGTATTCTCTCTGGTCTTTGATCAGTTTATAACGTTCCTCAAGCGAGTCTTCGCCTAGCTTCTGGAGTTCTACATATTCCTTGATCTTTTTTATCGGCATCCCTGTATTTTTGAGACAGTTTAGCAGTTTAAGCCATGCAAAATCTTCATCTTCAAATACGCGGATACCGTTGACACGCTTTACATTAGGGAGTAGGCCTTCTTTATCATAATATCTTAGTGTAGAAGGCGAAAGCCCCATCATTTCTGCAACTTCCGATATCAAATATGACATAAAAAGCACCTCCGTTTATCAGATTAATTTTTCTGCTTCCTCTGCAAGCTTCTCAGCAGATATTCCATGTTCTGCAAGAAGTTCTGCCGGTTTGAAATCACTATGGAATTTCTTTGAAATACCATGATTGATAACCTTCATATCCTTATCACCGTAGAATGAAGCTATTGTCTGGCCGTAGCCTCCCTGGAGCTCTCCATCCTCGATGGTTATGACTGTTTTATGATTATCCATAAGCTTTGTAAGGAGAACTTCATCAAGCCCACTTACAAATCTTGGATTAACTACAGTTATCTTTTTGCCTGTCTTTTTCTCAAGGATCTCAGCAGCCTTCATTGCTATCGGAAGAAGAGAACCTACTGCAAATATCGCAAGCCCTTCACCCTTTTTCTCAACCTT
>JAIKZC010000149.1 GCA_024682575.1 Lachnospiraceae bacterium
ATAAATTGAGAGCAGACGAAACGAGGGATTTTAACATCACCAATTGCTGAAATGGATTCTGAAGCTTTTTTTACCGAAATTATTTCATCAGAGCTTAATGAATTATAAGAAATAATAAAAAAGGCTATACCTAAAAGAATAATTCCAATAAGTAAAACACCTATGGTTTTTGGTGTGATTTTATGTAATCTTTTCTTTTTGACTGGGTACCCGCAATGCGGGCAAGCCTCTACCATATCACTTATTTCCTTGTTACATTCAGGACAATTCATAAGAGCCATAGTTATCTCCTTTGCTTTTATTATATTGGCATTTGGGGGGGGATTTACTTGTTATTATCCAAGTTTTCCCATTCTTCCTTCATAAGCTCAAGCATCCTCTTTCGCTGATCTTCTTCCGGAATATCAGAATGGTCAATCTTTGTAATCGGAACATCCCTCATGCTATCAATAAAATATAATTTTTCGCGCTCATAGCTCTCTTGCGAACGCTCAAATCTGCGCAGCTCATTAGTGAGCTTGTATGCCTTTTCTACGGCAGAACATAAATCTTGGTTAAGCGTAATATCCGGATTGTGCCATACTTCATTATGATATATTTTTAATTCTACCCAGTTCCGGTCTTTATCTTCGGTAGCATCTTTTTCTTCTGCATCAACACGATCATGAAACGTAGTTTTTATCGAAAATTCCTTAGTCTCATATAACTCCATGAAACATGATAACACATCACCGAGACTACCAAGATGGAACGGCTCATCACGCCCGCATAACCAATCCATCGAGACTCCGCATTTATCAGCGATATTTATAATAGCATCCACTGTAGGCTTAATTTTCCCACTCTCATAGGATGATAAAGTGGGTTGAGGTATTCCTAATTCAACAGCAAAGTCTTTTTGAGATTTATTTCCCTGCATAGAACGTAACATACGCAGACGTTCACCAAATAAATTTTCTTTTTCAGCCATAATCATGCCCCTTTCTGCATATATTTTATCACATCTAATGAAAATTTAATATTAAATTTTATAAATATAGCATATCCTAATATTGACACATTAAAATAATATTGATAATATAAATATAGTCTATGGTGATATAAATCATAATAAACTATAAAAATAGCACCTTAAAAAGATTTTTATAACGTGATTGGTTCTTCGTAACCCGGTGTTTCCCGGTAATCGGATGTCACCGTAACCTCAAAGAAGCTTTAGTCAGCATGTCAGAAAGGAGGAGATGATGAAAAGGAGGGACAGACAGCGGGCTAACCGCAGAATTAAAGAGGAAATTTTGGAAATAAGAAATGAATATGGTGTAAAAGATCCAACACCATATGAAGCTATCAAAGAACTTAAAAAAGAATTTAACAAAAAGAAGTGAAAGGGGACACAATATGGAATATACACAGATACTGAAAGATTATAATGACATCCTCTTACCGGAAGATGTTCAGAAAATTTTACAGACAGGTCGTAATACAGTTTACAACTATCTTGCAGAAGGCAAGATTAAGTCGTTGAAAATCGGCGGAAAATACAGAATTCCTAAGCTATATCTTTTGGAGTTCATTTATCCCGACATGGATTTCACAAGGGAGGCGGTATAATCATGGCAAGACCTAAGAAAAATGGCAAAAGAGCCACAGGAATACAGGGGAGAAGTGGTCATCTTTATATCATAACGTCGCAATATGTTATCGAGAATGGTAAAAGGAAAAGAGAAAAGAAATGGATATCAACCGGGCTGGCTGATATCCCGGCAAATATAAAGAAGGCTATAGAAATAAGAGAAAAACTTCTCAATAGCAATATAGCTCCGACCATGGATAGAGACATTTCTTTCATTGATTACGCAGATTATGTTCTGAGTAAAAAGAAACGTGAGGTATCAGATACAACCTATTCCGGATATTTTTACAGAACCAATAGGGTGAAGAACTATTTTGGAAATATTAAAGTTAGAGATATTACCACAACCATGGTTGAGAAATTCCTGGACAGCTTATTTGAAACAGATCATATACAGCCACGAACTGTTAAGGATACAAAAGTGTTTCTGGGAAATATAATGGAACAGGCAATAAAAGATGGAATTATCCACTTTAATCCGGTCAAAGATGCTGCAATCAATAAAAATCTCGCCGCAAGGTACACTAAAGAAAAGAATACCGATGAAGAGTTCTTTTCTTATGAAGAAGCCCAGCAATTTTTGACTGAAGCAAAAAATCATGAATTGTATGAGTTATTTTATCTTACAATTTTCTTCGGATTACGAAGAGAAGAAATACTTGGTCTCAGATGGTCTGCAATTGATTTTAAGAATAAGACTATGAGCATTAACCATACTGTAACTAAAGGAACTACCATTACTCGCGCCAACACGACAAAAACAGCAGCAAGTGCAAGAGAATATCCACTCACAGATGAACAGCTTGATATGTTTACTCAGTTGAAAAAGAGAGAGCAGCATAATCGCAAACTCTGCGGTAACGGATACGTTGATAGTGAGTATATCTTTAAACATTCTGACGGATCACTCTATTATCCGGACTATCCCAGCAAAGCATTTTCAAAACTCATTAAGAAAATGCCGAATTTACCACAAGAGATTACTTTCCATGGTCTTAGAAGCTCATGTGTTTCTATTTTGGTTCACCAAGGGATGGATGTTAAGAGTATCCAGAAATGGGTAGGACATGCTGAT
>JAIKZC010000156.1 GCA_024682575.1 Lachnospiraceae bacterium
GCGGCAGCAGGAACTACAGCCGATACTGCAGCTCAGACTGATACGTCGGCATCACCTGTAGCAGGCAAAAAGATTGCTTATATAATGCTTATGAGTCCTGCAACAATTTTCCAGATGTGGTCGGATTCATTTGAGAGTACAGCTAATAAACTCGGAATGGAAGCAGATACATTCTTCTGCAGTGACAATGCCGATACCTGGCAGAATCAGATCGCAACCTGTGCACAGTCAGGATATGACGGAATCATGGTTTCTCATGGCGGACAGGAATATGCATGGCAGTATCTTTCAGATATAAAGGCTCAGTATCCTGATTTAAAGATAGTAACATTCGATACTCCTTTTAAGGATGCAAATGGTGAAGTTGCAAAGATTGATGGTGTTATGCAGTTCTTCCAGCAGGATGCAGGATTTGCATCCGGTCTTGTAGATGCACTTATGGAACTTCCTGAGAATAAGGAGAAGGTTGAGGCAGGTGAGCCGCTTAACATCCTTCAGGTTCAGCAGGGTGCAGGCTATAACAGCCCGTTTGATCGTCGTCAGGTTGGTTATGAGCCTTATGTAGAAGATGGAAAGATCGTGACAGTTGAGCGTATAGCTCCTACAGATGATCAGAATGCTACAGCATCTATGAGAGATGTAACTGCAGCTACACTTCAGAAGTATAAGGACGAAGATATTGACGGTATCTGGTGCTGCTATGATGCTTATGCACAGGGCGTATATCAGGCACTTTCAGAAGGAAATCGCCAGATTCCTATGGTTTCAGTAGATATCTGTAATGAAGATATTCAGTTTATGCAGGAAGAGAATTCACAGTGGAAGGCGTGTGCTACAACTAACTGGACATCAAACGGTGAGTTTGCATGTCGTGTACTTGCCCTTGAGCTGGCTGATCAGTATGACGATATCCGTGCATGCTCATGTTATTATGAAGATCCCGGTGACTGGCTTGAGATCCCTTCAACAATTGTTACACAGGAACAGGTTACTTCAAAAGACAATATCACAATTGAAAATCTTGAAGAAGTAGCAGCAGAGTCATACAAAGATACATCATGGATGCCTACATGCGATTGGATGGTTGAACTTCTCGGACATTAATGACTTGAATTTTAATGGGCGCCGGGGCATAAGCTCCGGCGCTTAAATTACAGTGATAAGGAGAAAAGGGCTAATGGAAAAAAAGACATTGGGAACTAAAAATGTCTCTATAGAATATCCCGGAGTTAAAGCGCTCTCCAATGTTGATTTTGAAATCAGCACAGGAATGATACATGCAGTAATGGGAGCGAACGGTGCGGGAAAGTCGACGCTTATGAAAGTGCTTGCAGGAACAAATCCGGGATATACGGGAGATATTATCTATAATGGGGAGCCTGTTGAGATAAGAACGCCAATGAAGGCCAAGAAGCTTGGTATCCAGATAGTTTATCAGGAAGTTGATATGGCACTTATGCCAAATCTTACAGTTGGCGAAAATGTTATGTTTAACGATACGGTTATGAATATGAAAGGAAAGCTTTTTATGAATTATCCCAAGCTTCGTAAAGATGCAGAGAAAATTCTGAAAGAGCTTAATATAGAGATAGATGTAAAAAAAATCTGTGGATCCCTTTCGCTGGCACAGAAACAGATGGTGCTTATAGCCAGGGCAATACAGAATGAATGTAATTTTCTTATTCTGGATGAACCTACCGCACCGCTTTCGGATACAGAAACAGAAGAACTCTTCAGAGTTGTAAAACATTTAAGGGAAACACAGAATATAGCAATAATATTTATAACGCACAGAATTCAGGAGGTTTTAAGAATCTGTGACAGTTATACGGTAATGAGAAATGGTGAGATCGTAGATACAACTCCGATAACGGATAAAACAACATCGAAGGAAATCGTGGACAAAATGCTTGGAAGATCCTTTGAAGAAAGTTTTCCGAAAGAAAAATGCGAGATCGGAGAAAAGTCGTTTGTAATTGAAAATCTTACCGAAAAAGAAGGCCGTGTAAAAAATATCAATATGTATATCAGAAAGGGAGAGATCGTTGGAATCGCAGGACTTGTCGGAGGTGGAAAGACAGAACTCTGCAAGACAATATTCGGAGCTTATAAGAAGGCATCCGGAACGATCACGCTTAATGGTAAAAAGCTGGATATAAATATTCCGACAGATGCCGTTAAGAACCGTATTGCACTGGTTCCCGAGGAAAGACGTAAGGAAGGCGTACTTGTTGCCGAAACGGTAAACTTTAATCTTGCGGCAGCGGCATTAAGTAAATTCTGCAAAATGTCATTTGTAAACGGTGGAGCGGCAGCGGATAACGCTGATCACTTTGTTAAAGAACTTGGAATTAAGACTCCTTCTATTAAACAGAAAGTAGCCTTTCTTTCAGGAGGAAATCAGCAGAAGGTTGTAGTTGGAAAATGGCTTGCAGCGGATTGTGATGTGTATATATTTGATGAACCTACAAAGGGTGTAGATGTAGGTGCCAAGCACGAAATATTCCGACTGATCAATGAAATAGCAAAACAGGGGAACTGCGTAATATATGCCACCTGTGAAAACTCGGAAATACTGTCTATTACAGACAGGATATATGTAATGTTTGATGGTCAGATAATGGCAGAATTGGAAACATCAAAAACTAATGAAAGTGAGATAATGCATTATGCTACAGGTTCAAGGGAAATCTATAAGGCTGTATGATGAGCAGAGCAGGAGGGCTAATTTTATGACAGCAGATACAAAAAAAGTTGGTAAATTTTTGGTT
>JAIKZC010000192.1 GCA_024682575.1 Lachnospiraceae bacterium
GGAGATTCCCCCGCAGCATATGTCGCTTTCGCGCCGTTTGCATGAGTAGAAGTTATTGACGTTTGCGCCTTCGGCGCATGCGCATACCAGGCCCCTTCATTTCGTCCATGCAGGCGGATATAAGCATTGTTTCCAATAAAAGGAGTTTTCATTACAGTCCCATCAGGAAGATTTTTAAGCTGCGGCATATCACAAAAAACTATCCCGGCCTTCCTCTTTTCCAGTCCTTCAAAAACTGATTCCCGAATCCATTCTTTATGACGAAACTCTATCATCACCGGAAATCCTTCAAACTCTGCAATCAGTTTTGCAAGGTAAATCCGGTTATCGTTTGTATAATGAAAACTTTCCGGCAGCTGAAAAAGTACTGCAGATAGTCTGTCTTTTTCCTTCAGGGGCTTTAGTGCATCCTTAAATTCTTCCGCCGCCAGCTGCCAGGCAGCCCCAATCTCATGAGTCAAAAGTCGATTTGCTTTCACACTGAAGTTTAATTTACCCCCAGAGCGTTCATAAAAACTCAATAATCGTTCTGCCGTGGGCATGTTGTAAAAGGTATTATTCAGCTCCAGTGCATTGAACTGCGTCGCATAATAAGAGAGAAAATCCTTACGCTTCAAATCCTCAGGATAAAATACACCTTTCCATTCAGGATAATCATATCCGCTGGTGCCGATTAAAAGTTCTGGCATTTTTTACACTTCTTCTACCAGCTCAAAACGCCACTTTTGCTTTACTTCAGGGTATTTTTCGTGATCTACCTCGCTTAAAAACATCCCCTTCTCCCGAATCCAAAGGGAATTATCACCATAAAGCCTGCGGTAAACCACATATTCTTCTTTTGTTTCCGAGTGAAAAGCCACATCCTCAACGATGTAGTATTTGTTCTTAAAATGCCTGTATATTCCGTGGATTTTTAATTCGCGTTCTTCCATTATCTTGTCTCCTTTTATTCTATATATATCACAAAACTGTGCTGCAATAAATCATCCTTGTTGTTTGCGGTTATTGGAAATTACTTTTCCGCTGAATCAAAAGCCCCGTATGTAATGTTGTTAACTGTCTTTAATTTTGCCCTTATTTTTATCTCTTCATCCCGTACTCGTTTCAAGGTAACCGTCAATTCCCACGTATTTTCAAAAAATAAGTCATTGTTCTAAACTTCTACCCAAGGTGGGAGAAATTATGAGATCAAATTACAGTCGTGAAGATCGTCAAAGGAAGCCTTGCTGAATTTCCTGTTGCATTTTGTGTCAGGTGTATCTTTGTTGACATGAAATATAGCAATAGTATACTTATTTCATCCGGATAAATCATTTTATGAGGTCGTAATATGAAATGTTTCGTATCATTTATATTGTTTTGTCTTTGTGTACCAGTGTGGAGCATTACTATCACTGCCAAGGATATTGGTGAAAAAACATTGCAGGATTATATTTGTCTTGCTCAGTCCTCAGATGAAAAGCAACTTGTTTTGGATGGGAAAGACGGAACTTTTGTATGCAACTCGGCTTTGATACGATATGTTGGAATTGATATCGAAGGTATAAATAATTGTGTTATAGACTTTACCCCTACGATCTGGATAAAAGACCAGACTTTTACTGATATAAAAAATTTCAGTATCTGTCAGGCTAAGCAAGGAAGGCCATATCACCTGCTTAATTTTTACGGTCCCGATTACCAGAAACGTCTTTATAGATCCTACGGTTTTAAGTTTGACTCTACAAAAACTGGTTCAATAAAAAATATAAAAATATTTAACTCTCAGTATGCTGGCGTGTGGGTAGCCTATTGCAACAATGTGACTGTACAGAATGTAGAGGTAGGTTATGCAAGACATGCAGGTATAAGAGTTACAGGAAATACAAGTGATAATATCAAGGTTATCCGCTGTTATGCACATGGCTGCTGTGATGACTATTGTCTCGGTGAAGAAGCTGATGGTTTTTTCTACGGCAATGAAGGCTGTAATATATATACGGAAGACTGTGTAGCAGATTGCAATTCTGATGATGGCTGGGATCTGTACGGTACAAAGGGAAACATTACTTTTGTGCGCTGCATAGCAAGATATAATGGTCTTAGTGAAGAAGAAGTAAAAAACGGAAAAGGAGCTAAAATCTTAAAAGACGGCTACATTCCTAATGTTGTTATGAACGATAAAACATGGACCTTATGCGGAGATGGAAATGGTTTTAAGCTTGGTGGAATGGGTGATGACTATGTAAAAAAACATACCGCTTCAGGTCAAACCTATTATTACGGAGATATCTTTCTGAAAGATTGTATTGCATATAAAAATCTCAGGGATGGTTTTACACGAAATGATAATCCTTCACGCTTACAGTTTGATAATTGTTCGTCCTTAGAGAATTCTAATTATTCATATTATTTAGAGGTGAAGGATAAATATTACAGTGAATATAAATATCGACTGGAATCTGAGATGTCAGGTTGCTTTGAATCTGGCAGGAAACTTTTAAATCGGGAGTCAAATCAGATAAAGTATAAAAAAATAAATCTCAAAAAGACAAAAGAAAACTTTAATCAGGTACTTGAAAGAATGGAGCTGAAAGATCTGCTTCCTTCAGGTCTTGATATTGATGCGAATTAAAACAGGTTTGGGATGGAAAATCACAGATAGCATTCGCTCCAGAATACGGCATTAAACCAAATACTTTGTCTGCATGGGTGACTAAATACAAATCTGCAGAAGCATGCCAGGCTGCAGATGTTCATTTCGTTGAATTAAAATCAACATTCATAAAAGAGGCGAAGTTTCCGGAGATATGCTGAAACTGAAAATGACTGGGAAAAACTTCTCCCCTGGAATATTGAAATTACGCCTTATAAAATTCGTGGAGAATGGATTTAATGTTTGCTATAATTAGGTAAACTTAAATTCAATTTGCGGATACTCTTCATCTATCTTGTGATGAAGAGTGGCAACAATTTCATCATTATAATAGACATTTTCGATGTGTTTACAATGCAAGTTCTCCATAAAATAAGCCATCCAATAGGCCTGGAACATTTCTGCATAATCTCCCCAACGAGAATAAATGCGTATACAATTTACTTTGTCATTTTTATCATATAATACTTCGACTTCAATATCTCTTGTATAATGATCA
>JAIKZC010000259.1 GCA_024682575.1 Lachnospiraceae bacterium
AAAAAGGCGTTCTGAAAATTTCAGAATGCCTTTTTTAATGACATTTAGTGATTGTATATAAAATAATGCATTGATGTTTATGCAGATTGTATAATAAGCAAAAAATTCACGTCATAAAATAGCACATTTGCGACAGAGCTGGTATTTTTCCGGCATAAAATGTTATCATTATTTGCAATGAAGTGGAATATAAACTTACGTTTATTGAGGAGCGTGGATTATAAATTATGTTAAAGCTTTCAAAAATAGCAATCGAAGGAAAAGAAAAGAATATTGTTACAGATAGTGCAAGACCGCATATATCTTTTTCTCTGACAAGCGATAAGGAGAATGTGACCATTAATGATGCAGTTATAAATATTAATGGTTGGGAAACCCATACTAAAGAACAGATCCGTATTAAATATGATGGTAATCCACTCAAGAGCTGCCAGATATATCCGGTAAAGATAAAAGTTACGGATAATTACGGAGAAATTGCTGAAGCTGAGACGTTTTTTGAGACAGGCAAGCTTTCAGATGATTGGAAGGGAAATTTTATAACAGATGGAGATTTTCATTTTAAGGAAAAGAAAACTTCGCCTGTTCCCATGACTTTTAGAAAAAGGTTCAATTGCAGTAAGAAAATCAGAAAAGCCAGAATTTATTCCACCGCTATCGGAATTTATTTTATGACTCTGAATGGCAGAAGGATAGGAGAGGATTATTTCACTCCGGGGTTAACATCATATAAGCATACGCTCCAATATGAAACATATGATATTGGCGACATTTTATCCGAGAATAACGAACTCATGGCTATCGTCGGGGGCGGCTGGGCTGTAGGAGCGTTTACATTTGGATGGAAAAACCGTATAACTGCACCCAGACAGGCATTCAAGGCGGAAATTCATATCGAGTACGAAGATGATTCCATAGAGATCATTCCGACAGACGAAAGCTGGGATGTGACCGAAGAAGGACGTTACAGATACGGTGATTTCTATAACGGTGAAATTTACGATGCAAGAATAGATTATAACAAAATTAACTGGAAAAAAGCGAGCTTTGAAAAAGTAAAGATAAATCCTGAGCTTTTGGCTGAATATGGTTCACCCGTAAGGGTTCATGAAATCTTAAAGCCCGTGAGCAGCTTTAAGGCAAAATCCGGAATGACAATCTATGATTTTGGACAGAATTTTGCCGGTGTTATAAATGCAAGAATTAATGGTAAAGCCGGACAGGAAATTGTTTTTAAGCATACAGAAATTTTGATGGATTCTGAGCTTTATACTGAGCCCTTAAGAGATGCTAAAGCTGAGGCAAGATATATATGCGTTGATGGCAATCAGGAATATTCACCCATGCTTACATATATGGGGTTCAGATATCTAGGCGTCAGCGGCATAGATGAAAAGGATATTGAATTAGAAGCTTTTGTTTTATATTCAGATATTAAATCTACCGGATCTTTCAAATGCTCTGACGAAAGAATAAACCGTCTGCAGCAAAATATCAGATACAGCGCAAAATCTAACTTTATGGATATTCCGACGGATTGTCCGCAGAGAGACGAAAGAATGGGCTGGACAGGAGATATCGCGCTTTTCGCACCAACAGCCTGTTACAATTTTGAGGTCAACAGATTTTTACGTAAATGGCTTAAGGATGTTAAAAACGAGCAGCGACCGGGAGGTGGTATCAATGTAGTAATTCCTGAGCAGGGATTTAACTATCCACCGGCTGTTGTGGCATTTTGGGGTGATTGCTGTATTTTAGTTCCCTGGTCTATGTACATGGCATATGGTGATAAAGACATTTTAAGAGAAATGTATCCGGTAATGAAGAAATATCTTGGAGCGATCAAATTCTGGGCAGGATTAGCCTGTTTAGGACGAACCAACAGGCATACCTGGAGGTGGTTTCACCAGTATGGCGACTGGGTAGCTCCGAATGTTAAAATGTGGGCTTGTATGAACAGAGGATTATGGACCGCAACTGCAGACTGGTCAAATTCATGCTCCATAGTTTCTCAGAT
>JAIKZC010000026.1 GCA_024682575.1 Lachnospiraceae bacterium
TGTACACTGCAAATTCAATGAACTGCCTTACAGAGGCAATAGGTATGGGACTTGGCGGAAACGGTACGATCCCTGCAGTTTATTCAGAAAGAATAAGACTTGCCAAGAAGGCCGGTTATGCTGTAATGGAGATGTATAAGAGAAATATCCGTCCACGTGACATAATGACAAAAGAGGCATTCATGAATGCACTTACTGTAGATATGGCACTTGGATGCTCAACAAATACCATGCTTCATCTGCCTGCTATTGCTCATGAGGCAGGAGTTGACCTCAATATGGAAATTGCAAACGAAGTCAGCAGCAGAACTCCTAATCTCTGCCATCTGGCTCCTGCAGGCCGTACATATATGGAAGACCTCAATGAGGCCGGCGGCGTTTATGCGGTAATGAATGAGCTCAATAAAAAGAATCTCTTAAATCTTGACTGCATGACAGTTACAGGAAAGACAGTAGGAGAGAATATTAAAAATGCTGTAAATATGGATCCTGAGACGATCAGACCGATTGATAATCCTTATATGGCAGAGGGCGGTATCGCAGTACTTAAGGGAAATATCGCACCGGATACGGGAATTGTAAAGCGTTCAGCTGTAGCGCCTGAGATGATGGTACATGAAGGACCTGCAAGAGTATTTGATTCTGAGGAAGATGCAATTTCAGCTATCCTTGGCGGAAAGATCAACCCTGGAGATGTTGTTGTAATAAGATATGAGGGACCTAAGGGCGGTCCCGGAATGAGAGAAATGCTCAATCCTACATCTGCTATTGCCGGAATGGGTCTCGGAGAGTCTGTAGCACTTATCACAGACGGAAGATTCTCAGGAGCTTCCAGAGGTGCATCCATCGGTCATGTTTCACCGGAAGCAGCAGTTGGCGGACCTATCGCACTTATTGAAGAGGGCGATATCATTAAGGTAGATATTCCGAATAATGCGCTTAATGTACTTGTATCTGATGAAGTTCTCGCTGAAAGAAGAAAGAACTGGAAGCCCAGAGAGCCTAAGGTAAAGACAGGATATCTTGCACGCTATGAGAAGCTTGTAACAAGCGGAAACCGCGGTGCAGTATTAGAATTAAAATAAATCAGTTTTAGGAGGATTTTCCGGCATGGTATTAACAGGTGCTGAAATCGTAATAGAAGTATTAAAAGAGCAGGGAGTTGACACAGTTTTCGGATATCCCGGAGGTGCGATCCTTAATATTTACGATGCTCTTTATAAGAATTCGGATTCCATCAGACACGTGCTCACTTCACATGAGCAGGGGGCTTCACATGCGGCAGACGGCTATGCAAGAGCTACCGGAAAAACCGGTGTATGTATGGCGACTTCCGGTCCCGGAGCAACAAACCTTGTAACAGGAATAGCAACGGCTATGATGGATTCCGTCCCTATGGTTGCAATAACTGCGAATGTAGGACTTCCGCTTCTTGGAAAGGATACTTTCCAGGAGGTGGATATAGCCGGAATTACAATGCCTATAACAAAGCATGGTTACATAGTAAAGGATGTAAATCAGCTTGCATCCAAACTCAGACGTGCTTTTGAGATCGCAAGATCAGGCAGACCAGGTCCCGTACTTGTTGATATTACAAAGGATGTAACTGCCAACAAATGTGAATTCAAGCCTGTAAAACCCAAGGAGAATATCCGTGTGGAAAGCTTTACAAAAGAGGATCTCGAAAGGGCTGCAGAGCTTATAAATAAATCAAAGAAGCCTTTTATATACCTTGGAGGCGGAGCAGGAATTTCAGGAGCGGAAGCAGAGGCAAAGGAATTTGCAGAAAAAATAGATGCACCGCTTTGCGATACCTTAATGGGTAAAGGTGTTTTCGATGCAACAAATCCGCTTTATACAGGTATGGTCGGAATGCATGGAACAAAGGCTTCCAACATGGGTGTGAGCAATTGTGATCTTCTTATAGCAATGGGAGCTCGTTTTTCTGACAGAGTTATCGGAAATGCAAAGAAATTTGCACCCAAGGCAAAAATTCTTCATATAGATATTGATGATGCGGAAGTAAATAAAAATATCAGAACTACGGCAAGCGTAGTAGGGGATCTCAAAAATGTTCTTAAAGAGCTTATACCTCTTGTTAAAGAAAAGAAGAATACAGAGTGGAGAGCCTTTATAGATGAGCTTAAAGAGAAGTATCCGCTTAAATATGACAGATCGAAGCTTACCTGCCAGTATGTAATAGAAACTCTTGATAAATTAACTGATTCAAATGCCATAATTACGACAGACGTTGGTCAGCATCAGATGTGGACAGCTCAGTACTACAGATTCAGAGAGCCAAGGCATTTCCTGACATCAGGCGGTCTCGGAACAATGGGTTATGGTCTCGGAGCCTGCATTGGAGCTAAAGTTGGAAGACCTGACGCACAGGTTATCAATATAGGCGGAGACGGCTGCTTCAGAATGAATATGAATGAGCTTGCTACAGCAAGCAGATATAATCTTCACATTGTTGATATCATTATCGATAATGAAGTTCTTGGTATGGTCAGACAGTGGCAGACACTTTTCTATGGTGGAAGATATTCGCAGACAGTGCTCAGTGATAAAGTTGATTACTGCAAGCTTGCTGAAGCTATGGGCTGTAAGGCTTATATGATAACCAAAAAAGAAGAGGTAGAAGAGGTTCTTAAAAAGGCTCTTTCAGAGGAAGGTCCGGTTTTGGTCGACTGCAGAATAGATAAAGACGATTCTGTCTTTCCTATGGTGTCACCAGGTGCTTCAATTTCAGAAGCTTTTGATGAGGATGATCTTAAAAAG
>JAIKZC010000288.1 GCA_024682575.1 Lachnospiraceae bacterium
ATAAATGTTGGAGATAGTGTTTATAACAGAATTTATGGAAAGACTTATGTAGAGAATCCTCATGTAGCACTTTCGGATCTCAGATATTTAAAAATGCTTCATTATAATTTTGACGGAAATGTACAGGTCGGAGAAATGATAGTAAATAAGGAGATCGCCGATAGTACACTTTCTGTATTTAAGTCTTTATTTAGTTCAAAATATCAGATCAGACAGATGCATCTTGCAGATGATTTCTGGTATATAGACAGTCTGACAACAGATGATGTGTGCATGCTGGTTGATAACACTTCATGCTTTAATTACAGGGTAGTTCAGGGAACAAGCAAAGTTTCCAACCATGCCAAGGGTCTTGCTATAGATATAAATCCTCATGAAAATCCCTATGCGAAGGCTGTTGGTGATGGTACATATTCAATCATTAAGCCACAGCTTTATGCAGAAGGTTATATGACTGACAGAGAATCAAAGGCTCACGCAATCACTACAAATGATCTCGCTTATCAGGTGTTTACAGCTAATGGTTTTACCTGGGGTGGAAGTTGGACATCAGTTAAGGATTATCAGCATTTTGAAAGGTAATTAAAATATGGGGAGAGATGGGAGCAGATCAAAAAAGAAAAAAGTTGTCAAAGTGCCTGTTGTTATGCAGATGGAAGCGACAGAATGCGGAGCAGCATGCCTTGACATGGTATTTGCATATTACGGTAAATGGATTCCATTAGAGGAAATGCGTGTAAAATGCGGAGTTTCCAGAAATGGATCCAATGCTAAAAATATACTTCTTGCTGCCAGAAAAGAAAACTTTACAGCAAAAGGTTATCGATTTGAACCGGATGAATTACAAGAATATGGAACATTTCCATGTATTGTATTCTGGGAATTTAACCATTTTGTTGTTGTTTGTGGTTTTAAGGGTAATTATGTCTATATTAACGACCCGGCCAGAGGAAATATAAAGATAAGCCGGGAAAGCTTTGATGAAGGCTTTACCGGCGTAACTTTAATGTTTGAGCCAACAGAAGATTTCGTACCTTCGGGCTCCAAAAAAAGTGTTCTTAAATTTGCTTTAAGTCGTCTTTCAGGAACTAAAGAAGCTATCGCTATAACAGCTATTTGTTCCATCTGTGCTTCAATATTTACAATAATCTTCCAGGCCTATGCAAGATTTTTTACAGATAATCTTCTTACTGGGTTGAATACAGGGTATTTATTACCGTTTATCATTTCAATAAGCGTTTTTTCAATTTTAAATATTATTTTAGAATGGATAAATGCTATCTGCAGTTATCGTATTGAAGGTAAATTTGCAACTATAGGCGCATCTGCATATATTTGGAAAGTGCTTCATCTTCCAATGGATTTCTTTAATCAGCGTCTTGCAGGAGATATTCAGCAAAGAAAAAATACAAATGAATCTATTGCCGGCACGCTCATTGATACATTGTCGCCTTTAGTACTCGATTCTATAATGATGCTTATCTATCTTTTTGTTATGATACGCTATAACGTTATCCTGACTTTGATCGGCATAATTTCAGTTTGTATAAATATTTTTGTCGCTGCATATATTTCCAAAAAAAGAGTTAATATAACCAGAGTATTAATGAGGGACAGCGGCAAACTTTATTCAGCAACTGTAAGCGGTGTTGAAATGATCGAATCAATTAAAGCCAGTGGCTCCGAAAATGGTTATTTTGAGCGTTGGTCCGGTTATCAGGCATCTGTTAATAATCAGAATGTAAAGGTTCTTAATATTTCACAAACTATAGGTATTCTGCCGTCGCTGATTTCGACTTTATCCAGTTCCGCTATACTATTTATTGGCGTTTATATGACTATGCGCGGTGAATTTACGGTTGGTATGATTCTTGCTTTTCAAGGCTTTTTGTCATCGTTTATGGCTCCTGTAGGCAATCTTTTGTCAGCAGGACAGCTTATCCAGGAAATGAGAACTTCCATGGAAAGAATAGAAGATGTTGTTGAATATAAGAATGATCCGGTTTTTGAAAATGAGCGATCAATTGATGAGAACAACAACTATGAAAAATTATCCGGTAATATAGAAATCAAAAATTTAAAATTTGGATATTCGATTTTAGAAGAACCCTTAATAAGTGATTTTAATCTTACCTTAAAGCAGGGACAAAGTGTTGCATTTGTTGGTGCTACAGGTTGTGGCAAATC
>JAIKZC010000296.1 GCA_024682575.1 Lachnospiraceae bacterium
TCTCTGATATTTTTTGGCTGTGTGACTGCTACAACCGCAGCAACTCCGACAGCAAGATGTGTTTCACCTGACATGTTCATTCCTCTCTTCCGGTAAAAAATATTAGCATTGAACGTTCATTACAATACCGCAAATCTGTTCAGAACGCAAGTACGAAAAGTCATAAATTTTTGATGCAAAGCCTTAAAAATCCCGCAAACAAGCCATTTAAATGTGGCTCTGCCACAGGCTTGTTTGCCTCTTGTTATACGTTATCACACGGAACCCGCGGTAAATGCGGATTCCTGCATTAAATACAGCGATGAAAAAACGTTTCAAAAGTGTTACAAAATGTTTTTAAACTGTGAAATCTTATTGAAAAAACTGCGTAAATTCTAATTTCTTTATAAAAAAAGTGTATAATTCCCATGTTCTATTTAGAGGGACGGCACTACACGGCTGTTCCTGAAATCAAGAAGGAGGAAAGACAACAGGAATGATAGGCAGAGAATTTCGAAAAACGCTCGCCGCACTCCTTTCGGCTGCAATGGTGGCTTCCATGATGGTGACACCGGTTATGGCAGCGGAGGCAAGTTCGGCAGTTGAATCTGTAGAAACAGAGTCGACATCTACAGAGGAGGCATCCACAGAAGAGGCATCTACAGAAGAGGCATCCACAGAGGAAGCTTCAACAGAGGAAGCATCCACAGAAGAGACATCTACAGAAGAAGCATCCACAGAGGAAACACTGACAGAGGCAAGCTCGACAGAGAGCAATGAAGATGAGACATCAGAGTCTGTTTCATCAGATGAGAGCAGTGATGAAGAAACAACAGAGTCTGTATCATCAGATGACACTAGTGAGACAGTATCATCAGATGACACCGATTCAAGCGATGATGAGACAGTTTCAGAAGATGAGGTAGTAAGCAGTTCATCAGACAGTGATGAGGTTGATACACAGTCAACCAATTCAAGAGTAAGGGGATATTCACTTTCACTTAATACATATTTCTATACTTATACAGGTTCCTATATCAGACCTGCGGTAACACTTACATATGCAGGTGAGGAGGTTGCAAGCATCAGCGCAGGTACTTCTTCCGGCACGGTCAGTGATAACGGTTGGTATTTCTATTACGAAAACAATAAAAAGAAGGGTACAGCGGCAGTTATAGCTTACAAGGGAAGTGAGGTTGTTACCCAGACTTTTAAGATCATGGCAAGCAGCAAGCTCAAGCTTTCCAAGACAAAGGTATTTGGTGTAGAGCAGAGAGAATCAGATGATTCCACATCGCAGAATGATGCGGCTCTTTATTACTATGATGCTGATACCGCACATTATTATCCGTTGACAGAAGGTGTTGATTATACAAAGAGCATAACAACGGTGAGCAGCAAAAAAGGACGTGTGACATTTACAGGAACAGGATCCTGGAGCGGAACAAAGAAGTCAAACTTTAAGATAAATACTTCGTCAAAGAAGCTTTTTGCAGATCCGACCAACATTACTGTATCAATGACATATGTATATAATTCAAATACATACTCACTTGATAACCTTGAAGATGTTGAATATACAGGTTCATCTATCAAGCCTGATGTAACTCTTACAACAGCTGATGGAACGGTACTTACAAGCGGAACTGATTATAAGGTTAAGTATAAAAACAATAAAAAACCCGGAATTGCCACAATTACAATTACACTTAAGGGCAGCTCTATGAAGTCAACATATACAGGTAAGATAGTTAAGTATTTCAGGATCAATCCTATAAATCTCACACCTAAGTATGAGTATTATGTAGAGACAAGCGGAACACTTCTGAGACATACAAACTCAGGTGGAAATGCTTACATCCTTGACTATGACGGAGACACAGATTACTATTATACATACACCGGAAGCCAGGTTATACCTAAGCTTCGTGTCGTTTATGACGGTACTACATGGAGCAGATCAAATACTGAGAAGCGTTGTGTAACTTATTCTATCAATGCTACCAGCAAGAGAACCAAAACAAAGATCAACCCGCCTACGGCTTATGTATTCGGTAAGGGACTTTATGGCGGATATGCAGGATCTGTAACATTTACGATCAAGACATCCGGCGATGATTCGTAAGATATTGATAAAATTTATTAGAAATATTTATTAAAAATAAAAATCGGTACATTTCATAATGTTTTTTATGGGATGCACCGATTTTTTTTATATTAAATTTATATTTTTATGATATAATTCATAATGTAATAGTGAGATGAGAACTACATGACGTCTGATGTGTGGAAATCCGGCATTGTATTTTCATATCATGAATTTATTTTTATTAAATTTTTCTAAATTAAAGAGGAGGCAAAAATGATTAAGAAGGAAATGCGGAAATCAGTTTCTACATTGCTTGCTGCTGCATTGCTCGCAGTTCAGCTTGTTGTTCCTGTATCCGCTGCTGAAACAACAGCCGATGTTGAGGAAACAGCTGTTGTAGAGACAAGTGCAGTATCAGAGGATGAAGCATCAGAGGTTATCGAGGAAACAACAGAGGCTGAGACCAGTTCTACAGAAAATGAGGACGAGGTTACAACCCAGTCAACAGATTCAAAGATAAGCGGTTATTCAATTTCATTGAATAAAGGTTATTTCTATACATATGATAAGGGCTACTATATCAGACCTGCTGTTGATATCGTACTCAGCGGAAATACAGTAGTTGCACATCTTGACAGTAAGACCGGTACAGCAACATCTGCAAGCTATAATGCTACAAACAAGCTTAAAAACAGTGATTCAAGAGGAAACTGGGTAGTTTATTATCAGGCAAATTACTGTGCATCAGACAGTGATGATTATCATTATGGTACATATGGCACAGCTGCTGTAGTCGCTTATAATAAGAGCACAAAGGATATTATTTCCGAGACATTCAAGATCATTAAGAGTAAGAAGCTTAAGCTTTCCAAGACTCAGGTTTATGGTGTTGAGAAGAGAGAATCTTCATCAGCAGCTATTCAGTCTCAGAATGAGGCACGACTTTTCTATTATGATAAAGAAACACTTCATTATTATCCATTGATGGAAGGTGTTGACTATACTGCATCTGTAACACAGACAAGCTCAAAGAAGGGTCAGGTAACATTCAGCCCGGCAAGCGGAAGCGTTTGGGATGGCAGTAAGAAAAAGAAATTTGCTATCACAAGCAAGAAGAAAAAGTGCTTCTCAGATCCTACATTATTCACAGTATCACTTAACTACACAAAGAATAATGTTAAGTACAGCATGAAAGATTATGAAGAGATCGAGTATACCGGATCAAAGATCAAGAGCGAGATCGAAGTAATATTGCTTGATGAAAAGGGTAACAAGCTTACTCAGGGAAGTGATTATAAGGTTAAGTTCGCTAAGAATAAGGATGTTGGTATAGCAACCATTAAGATCACACCTGCAGGTTCATTAAAGAGCTCCTACACAGGAAGCATTATCAGATACTTCAGGATCATGCCTTATATGATGACACCAAGATATGAGAACTACATCAGTTCAAGTACAACAAAACAGGCTAATGATCCTTATGCAAGACAGTTCTATCTTGGATATGGCAATTCCAAGGGATACTATGGATCATATGGTTTCTCTAACGGAACAGCAAACAGCTATACTTATACATATACAGGAAAGATCATTACTCCTACAAAGACAAAACTTGATTTTGATGGTGATGTAAAATCTGTTTCTACTACTACTAAGTACACAACACTTTATGTATTAAACGGTAAGAAGAAGAGATCAAAGACTTATGATTCTGCTAACCCGACAAATACTCCTACCTGCTTTATCTTTGGTAAAGGAAGATACGGCGGATATGCAGGTTCATACAGATTCACTATCAAGTCATCAGGTTCTGACAGCGATGATGAGTGATAGAACTGAAAACAGTTGATCATAGAGCACCTCCCGGTTTAACGGGAGGTGCTTTTGCTTGTATTTGCAGGACTAAAATGTTATCATTTATAATGCATCTGTCAATTATATCCGTTTATTTTTATTTGATGATTAAGCTTTGAAACAGATCAAAAATTGAGAAGATGACTTTGATAGAAGTGAGGTTAGAGAGATGAATAAGTTATCGGTAGTAGTACCGACATTTAACGAAAAAGGAAATGTGGAAAATCTCGTCGATCAGATAGGGAATGCCCTTGCCGGCATTGATTATGAGATAGTTTTTATAGATGACAGTACTGATGAAACACCGGAGGTACTTGAGAAGCTGTCAAAAGAAAATGACCGCGTGAGATATGAACACAGAGTTGGAGAAACAGGTCTTGCAACCGCAGTTATAAGAGGATTCAGGATCGCTGAGGGCGATTTTCTGGCATGCATGGATGCGGATCTTCAGCATCCGCCGGCAATTCTTCGCCCTATGTATGCTGCAGTTCTTTCGGGAGCTGATTTCTGCATACCTTCACGACTTATACCGGGTGGTGATGACGGAGGACTCAATCTTTACAGAAAGTTCGTTTCAGGAACCGCACGCTGGATAGGCAAGATAGCTCTTCCGTGTCTCCGTCATATTTCGGATCCGACAAGCGGACTTTTCATGTTCCGCAGAAAATGTATCGAGCATGCAGACCTTCGCCCGGTGGGCTGGAAGATAATGATAGAAGTTCTTGCAATGAGCCAGTATTCTACAGTAGTCGAGATCCCTTACGGATTCCAGAATCGTACTTCAGGCGAGTCAAAGCTTTCTTCAAAGGTTACAATGGAGTACTTACAGCAGGTTGCAGGACTTATGAAGCGTGCGACTAAGAGAAGAGGCATAGAGGTCAGACGCTGGTCACAGAAATATACCGATAATATGGTAAAGAAATATATCGGTTAAACTTAATCTCCGAGGGATTTAACAGGAGGCAGTTTTAATGAAAGATTACAGGAAGTATATAAAAATAAGAGGCGCCAGAGCTCATAATCTTAAAAATATCAATATAGATATTCCGAGAAATGAGCTTGTCGTTCTCACGGGACTTTCAGGTTCGGGAAAATCTTCCCTTGCCTTTGATACAATTTATGCTGAGGGACAGAGACGATATATGGAATCTCTGTCTTCTTATGCGCGACAGTTCCTCGGTCAGATGGAAAAGCCGGATGTAGATTCTATAGAGGGTCTGCCGCCGGCTATTTCCATAGACCAGAAATCTACAAACAGAAATCCGCGTTCAACCGTAGGAACTGTAACAGAAATATATGATTATTTCAGGCTTCTTTATGCCAGAGTCGGTACTCCTCACTGTCCGAAATGCGGACGTGTGATAGAGAGACAGAGCGTTGACCAGATGGTTGACAGGATAATGATGCTTCCGGAAAAAACAAAGATCCAGCTTCTTGCACCCGTAGTAAGGGGAAAGAAGGGAAGACATGAAAAGGTTCTCGATCAGGCAAAGAAGAGCGGTTATGTCAGAGTTCGTGTCGATGGAAATCTTTATGAACTTTCGGAAGAAATCAAGCTTGATAAAAATATCAAGCATACTATAGAAGTAATAATTGACCGTCTGGTGGTAAAACCCGGTATAGAGTCGAGACTTACGGACTCGATAGAAAATGTAATGAAGATATCGAACGGTCTTATGACTGTGGATGTCATCGGAGGAGAAGAGGAGCATTTTTCCGACAGCTTTTCCTGTCCTGACTGCGGCATAAGTATTGATGAGATCGAGCCCAGAAGCTTTTCTTTCAACAATCCTTTCGGCGCATGTCCTGATTGTGCAGGTCTCGGATATCATATGGAATTTGATGAAGATCTGATGATTCCGGATAAAAGCCTTTCCTTTAATCAGGGATGTGTGCAGGCTATGGGTTGGGCATCCTCGGCAAAAGAAGGCAGCTATACGCACGCTCTTTTGGAAGCTTTGGCAGACTTTTATCATTTTTCGCTTGACACTCCTTATGAGGAGCTCAGCGAAGAGGTACGTGATATGTTCATTCATGGAACGAATGGGCAGATCGTTAAAGTCCACTATAAGGGACAGCGCTCTGAAGGCGTGTATGATGAGGCTTTTGAAGGCTTGATCAAAAATATGGAACGCAGATATCGTGAGGCTTTTTCTGATGCCCAGAAGGCTGAATATCAGAAATTCATGCTGGTTACACCATGCTCAAGCTGTAATGGTCAGAGACTTAAGCCGTCATCACTTGCAGTCACTGTGGCTGATAAAAATATATATGAGATAACTTCGATGTCTGCCGGAAAACTCTTTGAATTTATGGAAAATCTTGAGCTTGATGAGCATAAGGCACTTATAGGCAAGAGGATCTTAAAAGAGATCAGGGGACGTGTGCGCTTCCTCGTAGAAGTCGGACTTGAATATCTGACGCTTTCGAGAGCAACGGCAAGCCTTTCCGGAGGAGAAGCCCAGAGAATACGTCTCGCGACCCAGATAGGATCCGGACTTGTAGGTGTCGCATATATTTTAGATGAGCCCTCCATCGGACTCCATCAGAAAGATAATGACAAGCTCCTTGCTGCGCTAAAACGCTTGAGAGATCTCGGAAATACCCTGGTGGTCGTAGAGCATGATGAAGATACGATGCGAGAGGCCGATTTCTTAGTTGATATAGGACCAAGGGCAGGAATACACGGAGGAGAAGTTGTTGCGGCAGGTACGGCAGAGGAAGTAATGGCATGTCATGAGTCTATAACCGGTAAATATCTTTCGGGAGAGCTTAAAATAGAGGTTCCGGCAAAAAGGCGTGAACCTGCCGGCTGGATAAAGATCTGCGGGGCAAGGCAGAATAACCTTAAAAATATAGATGTTGAGATCCCGCTTGGAATAATGACTGTAGTAACAGGTGTTTCGGGATCGGGAAAATCTTCTCTCATTAATGAGATACTTTATAAGTCGCTCGCGAGAAAACTTAACAGGGCACTCACAAAGGCAGGCAAACACGATAAAATAGAAGGAGTTTCCCAGCTCGACAAGGTTATAGATATCGATCAGTCGCCAATAGGAAGGACTCCGAGGTCAAACCCTGCAACTTATACAGGGGTTTTTGATCAGATAAGAGATCTTTTTGCAGCTTCTACGGATGCAAAGGCAAGAGGCTATAAAAAGGGAAGATTCTCCTTTAATGTTAAGGGAGGACGCTGTGAAGCCTGTGCCGGTGACGGAATAGTTAAGATAGAAATGCATTTCCTGCCGGATGTTTATGTTCCCTGTGATGTCTGCCATGGTCAGAGATATAACAGAGAGACTCTGGAAGTTAAATATAAAGGAAAGAATATTTACGAAGTCCTTGATATGACAGTGGAGGATGCTCTTAAATTCTTTGAAAACCAGGAATCCATAAGGAGGAAGATCCAGACGCTTTATGATGTGGGACTTGGTTATATAAAACTCGGTCAGCCCTCTACGGAGCTGTCGGGTGGAGAAGCCCAGAGAATAAAACTTGCAACAGAACTTTCAAAGAGAGGAAC
>JAIKZC010000303.1 GCA_024682575.1 Lachnospiraceae bacterium
AGCAGTATTCTCAATTTTCGTATAGGAGTATAACATATTTAAATGCAATCCGTAAAATCCTATCCGGATCAGCTGCCTTAAAGCTTCCTCCGCTGCCCCCATTCTGCGGAAATTTTTATTGATAACTATTGAAATCTCAGCATTTTTCTCATCATCATCAATATTCTTTAGTGCAGCAAAACCTATATAATCATCATTTTCATCCGCAACAGCAAAATCGCGTCTGCTGATACTGAACGCAGACGCAATAATAAATTTCTCACATTCATCCGGACTGATGCCTTCAAAATCTCCATCCAGAAATCCTGTCGTTTCCGGATCCCTGATCCATTCAAGCATCGCTCCGGTATCTGATCTTCTCAATTCACGCAAATGTACATACATATATTTTTTTAATGTCTAATATTTTCCTCTTCTAATTTTTTATCTGTCTGTCCGTCCTGGCTGATATCTGAGCTCTTTGTACTGCTCAGATCCATATTCTGATCCTGCCCCTGCTTCTGCTGAGCAGCAAGCTTTGCTGCTTTCTTAGCTTCCCTTCTCTCCTTACGGCTCATTTTCGGCAGCCCCTTATTTCTGTTTTTCAACTTGATAATTCCGAAGATCACCAGCCCAAGGAAGATCAAAAATGCCCAATGTCTGACTATCCATAAAATAAAGTTACCGAGCACTGTCCTGAATTCATCGATTGAATCAACGAATGCATCAATTAGTTTTTCAGCATAAGTTCTTTCCTTCTTCTCTTCCTTTACATAAACTGCTACTTCATTAATAGTCATATTAACATATGAATATGAAACATCTGTATCCATACGTCTCAGATTTGATCTTTCCTGATTGAGAAGTGTCTGTACATTTGTGATCTTCTCTTCTATCACAATAATATCAGCCATTTTATCAGCTTCAGCCATAAGTTCCTTAAGTCGCTTAAGCTCATCCTCGTAGGCAGAGATCACTTCTTTTGTATCATAATAAGATTGAGAAATATTTTCTGCCGTGGAATTTCTGTAATCCACAACACCCTCGATCTCACCTGCTGAATTCAGAAAACTCTCATAATTTTTACGTGGAACTCTCAATGAAAGATCATACTGCCTGTAGCTTCCCCTTCTGTATCCACCGCTTGTATACCAGCTTGTATCCGGATCTGAGTACGACTCCGACTGTATAACGGCTGAGTATTTTTTAGCCAGTGCTTTCGTTGCAGATACAGATTCATCAAAGTTTTTACTGCTTATTGACATATTGGTCGTATAAACAATCTTTTCGTCTGTAAGCTCTATAGCCCCGGTTGAATTTTCTCCCGACATTTTTGTCGACAGGCCATCTTCTCCCTCAAGAACCTGATTGTCATAGTCGGCTGATTCAGCCATATAAGCCGAATCCTCAGCCGCAGCAGCCTCTCTATAACTTCCTCCTGCCTCGACCGCTGCCGATTCAGATTCCGAGCTGCCGCATCCGGTCATTAAAGATAACGATAAAAGAACTGTTACCAAAGAAATCCCACTTATCTTTTTCATACTATCCCTCCAACAGTTTTTACGGCTTTTTTCTTATTATACTTTAGACTTTAAATATCTACAAGATGTTCCAAATTTAGCACATTAATTAAGAGATATTTTGTGAAATAAATACAAAAAAAATCCGATATCCATGTTATACTAAAACTAATATAATGACTCAAATTATCTTAATCAATTTTATTGGGGGATTAAATATGTTTGAAGGACAGGTTGATTGGGATGTCAGCGCCTTTGGTTCAAAGGAAGTTCTTGACATGATGCCGGGAGGCTTATGCATATACCATGTTGACGATGACCAGTTTATATATGTCAGTCCAAACATGCTCAATATGCTGGGCTACACAGAAGCAGAATTCCGTGCAAAATTTAATAACAGATTCTCCGAACTCGTTTACATAGAGGACAGAGAGTCTACGATCTCCACTATCGTTGATCAGGTCTCTGAAAAGACCTATGACAGCTGTATTTACAGGATAGAAAAATCTGACGGCACCCTTATGTGGGTAAAGGATGAAGGTCATCTCACCATGGATTCTGAAGGACGCGAGTGCTTTTTCGTTGTGCTCGTAGATATCACTGAGCTCCATCGCCAGAATCTGAAATACAGCGCTAAAAGTCAGCGTGAGTATGACAATGCCATGCAGGAACTCCTTGTTGCAAATCCAAATGCTATATGCGCATACAAGCTTAATCTGACCCAAAACACCTGCTCAGACTGCCATGGAGCCTCAGACTTTGTCACAAAACTCATTGATGCAAAAACTGTCGATGAGCTTCTTCAGAGAGTTGGTCTGACCATGGTCGATGACTACAGTACCAAATGGTTTGTAGCAAATATCAGCCGCGAAAAACTTCTTGAAAAATATATCCGCGGCGAGCGCCGCCTTACGGTCTCATACCGCAGACTCCGTGAAAACGGAAAACCCCTTTGGGTCAAATCCTTCTGTCATATGCTGGAGAACCCTGCTACTCATGATATAGAAGTCATTGTCTATACCATAAACGTTGAGCACAGTTATAAAGAAGAAAAAATACTTTCCAGAATATGCGAAGAATTCTATGACTGTTTCGGTCTTATCGATGTTGCCAGCGGAAAGCTTAAATATTATTACGGAACAAGCAATCTTGAAAATATAGACCTCAAGAAAATAAAGGAAGAACTGGGTAAAAAGGAAGTATACTACTACTTCACTGACAGCAATGATGTCAAAAAGCAATTAAATTTCTTCTATTTTGATGATCAGGAAGAATATATAATCTTCTCACAGATAGATATGGAAAGGGCAGAACATGCTGAAAAGAAACATCAGCGTTCGCCTAAGTACAGATCGATCGAGAATGTTTTTTCAAGACCGGACGGCGAGTCACAGCTTACCGAGCTTCTTAAGAAGTATCCAAAAGGCTGTTTCTTCATCTTTGATATTGATGACTTTAAAATCACAAATGATACCTTTGGACATCGCGTAGCAGACCGGATCCTACATAACTTTGCGATCTACTTAGAGCTCTTCTTCAGCGGAGATGATCTCATCTACAGGCTTGCCGGCGATAAATTTGCTGCTTTCAGTCCCGAGCTTGATACTATAGAAAAAGTAGGTGAAAGGCTCGAGAGAATCTACGACAGTATCTATGATGTAAAAGTCGAAGGTCAGGATGATCTCGCTATTTCGATCTCAACCGGTGCACATATCCGTGAAAGCAAAGATGAGAGCTATGAAGATATGTGCGAAAAGGCTGCCAAGCAGCTACGAATTGTAAAAGCCAACGGTAAATGCTCATTCCTTATAGAATAAAAATTTAGTGCAGAATCCAAAACGGATTCTGCACTTTTGTCCTTTATTTGACCGGAACAATCAGAAAAATATATTTTCCATACTTTTTATTATCTCATTCCTAATAGTTCCCTGCAAATATGCTTTATTTAAGTTCTGTTTATTATATCTAAGGTATGTATCTTTCGTAATGTCTATAAGCAATCGAGTAAAAAACCTTTCCCAACTAAAATATTCTTCCGAATTTATATAATCACCGGGATTCTCAAGTATATTTTTTATTTCATTATTTTTCAAAATTCCACTGTGCAGCAAAATCCATTCAAACGACTCCGGAAGATATAATTTTATATGACCCACGGCTTCTGTATATTTAATAACCCTTTCAATTTCTGACCCAAATGCTGCTCCATCTGCAACTATTAGAACTTCTTTATCAGATTTAAGCCTCGTTATTATATCAAGAATATTGGATTTTCCTGATCCGGCAATTATTTCAATTCCTTTTTCTTTTCCTATAGCATCAAAGAATTGGAATCCCGAATTGCTATCTTCAGTAACTATAACTTCAGGAAATACTTTCCCCTCTTTATCAGCATTTCCATATATATGATAAAATTCCTGATAACATCTCCTCAAATCTCCATATTTACCTGAATGATGGATTCCATAAATTTCATCTACACTATAAGGCAAATTAACCATTCCTTCTCGTGTAACGATCAAATAATAATTATCTGTATTTTTTATCGTACTTGCAAACTCATCTGACAAAACAAAACTGTTTCCCTCATCAATAAAAATCAGACTGTCTGAAAATTCTGATAATTGCCCCCTCCAGGTATTTCCGGAAATAACGCCGCATCTTTTATCTGCATAGACATTTACCATACTATCTTGTCCAAGATTCATATACTCCTGAATCATATCAATAAGGGTTGTTTTTCCGCTAGCACTTTCTCCCTTTAAAACTGTTATATTTCTCCTTAGATCAAATTCATAATGTAACCGCTTATTCTCAACAATTACGTGGTGTGTTCCCTTCATTATCTACTTCCTCTATATATATTTAACAGCTGTTATAACGAATTCCTTCATCGAATGAACAATAGTATTATCGTTCATTATCTCAATATCAAATTCTTCTTTACCAAAATCCATTAAATGTCGAAGATTTACTGTTCTGTCTTCATTTTCAGCAATTTTTAACAACCATTTTGCGCAATTATCTCCACAAGTCGAAACATTAAATACAACATCAGGCTCAAATTTCACCAAAATCAATGTTTTAACCCCTCCTGATAACTTCTCAGGCGGAATTTTTCCCAACACAGGACTATCAATTACACCACTGTACATTACCTCTGATTTATCTACGTCTCTTATCATCTCAACAACAAACGGATCTACTATCCATTCATCTTCATAATCATTCTTAAAATAGACAGAGGTATTATATATTGAGCCCTGCATATCTCCTAAATAAACCTTCAGCATAATTTTTCTCCTGATTTACCTAATTCATTATTTTCTATAATTCTTACTTCTCTTTAATAAATTTATCTATTTTACAGCTATGTGTTTTTTTATTTTCATCATAATTAATTCCTACAAACAGTAAGTTTCCTGAATAAAGCTCAAGTTCAGAATAATATTTTTTATTTCTTATCTGTTCTATTGCAGACTCTACACATTTATCTTTCTTTAATTCTATTATAAGAGCTGGCTTATCCGGTACATACGGAATTAAAACCACCTCTGCAAAGCCTTTTCCTGTCGTAAGTTCTCTAAATATACTATATTTATTAAGTTTATCCTTAAATGAAGGATCAGATGCGATCATATAATTTGAAAATAACTCAAACGAATCACACCCTTTTGAATAATATGCTGCAAGCATATTTC
>JAIKZC010000318.1 GCA_024682575.1 Lachnospiraceae bacterium
TAGTTAACAAGGATGAAAGGAACAGGATTTGTTGTATGAGCTGTCCATGCCTCTCCTGTCTCGTAATCAACCATCTGCTCAGCATTACCGTGGTCTGCACAGATGAACATTACACCATCCATCTCTTTAAGAGCCTCTACAGCCTTGCCAACACACTCATCAACTGTCTCAACAGCCTTAATAGCAGCTTCTTCAACACCTGTATGGCCAACCATATCAGGATTTGCGAAATTGATGATTATTACATCATATTCACCTGAACGGATAGCTGTGCAAAGCTTGTCACATACTTCATATGCGCTCATCTGAGGCTTGAGGTCATATGTAGGCACATCCTTAGGTGAATTAACAAGAACTCTGTCTTCGCCTTCGTTAGGTGTCTCTACGCCGCCGTTGAAGAAGAATGTAACGTGTGCATATTTCTCTGTCTCAGCAATTCTTGCCTGCTTCATACCCTTTGCTGCAAGCCATTCACCGAAAGTATTCTTTATCTCAACCTTCTTGAAGGCGATATCCTTGTTAGGGATGAGCGGATCATATTCTGTAAAGCATACGAACTTTGTTGCAACTCTTTCAGGTCTGCTGAACTTATCAAATTCATCATCACAGAAACAATGAGTAATCTCACGTGCTCTGTCAGGACGGAAATTGAAGAAGATGATGCTGTCGCCTGATTTAATACATGCTACAGGCTGACCATTCTTCTTTACTGCAAAAGGAACAACGAACTCATCTGAAACACCTGCATCATATGACTTCTGAATTCCCTCAGTAGCTGAATCAGCTTCATCGCCTACACCTTCTGTAAGGCATCTGTAAGCCTTCTCTACACGATCATAGTTGTTATCACGATCCATTGCATAGTAACGTCCTGATACGGATGCAACTTCACCTACACCGATTTCCTTCATCTTTGCTTCAAGAGCTGCTACGAAATCCTTTCCTGACTCAGGCGGAGTATCACGTCCGTCAAGGAAGCAGTGTACATAAACCTTTGAAAGGCCTTCTCTCTTTGCAAGCTCAAGAATACCATAGATATGGCTGTTGTGGCTGTGAACACCACCATCGGATACAAGACCGAAAAGATGAAGTGCACTATCATTGTCCTTAGCGTTCTTTACAGCGCCAAGAAGAGCTTCATTCTTAAAGAAATCTCCATCTTCGATTTCCTTGCTTATACGTGTAAGCTCCTGATAGATGATTCTTCCTGCACCCATGTTCATATGGCCTACTTCAGAATTTCCCATCTGTCCGTCAGGAAGACCTACTGCCATTCCGCTTGCATAACCCTTTACGTAGGGATAATCCTTCATAAGAGAATCAAGTACAGGTGTCTTTGCAGAAAATACTGCATTATGCTCATGCTTCTCGTTGATTCCGAGACCGTCCATAACTAATAATACTGCCGGTTTCTTTGCCATTATAAAATCCTCCTAATTACACACAACACCAGTTATAATTTTCTGGTCCGTTATTCTATATTGAAATTAATTGTTGCCGCTTTCATGATACTCTTTTTCAGTATTAACATTCCATATATTGGATTTATCTTTTCTTCCGGAGAGGATATTATCTACCGTAAGGAAGGATGTCATCATAGAATGGTCTATATTATTATACCTGTGCTGACCATTTCTGCCAACACAATATAAGTTATCAAATTCATTTATATAATTAATAACTTCATCAATACTGTCATAGGTATCAAAATATGCAGGATAAGCCTTCTTTACCCTCTCAACATGACTGTCGAGAACATCTTCAGCTTTATCTATAAGACCCATTTTTACTATCTCACTGATAGCGAATCTTCTGAACTGGTCATCTGTCAAGCCCCAAAGCTTATCGCCTTCGTTAGCGAAATATTCAAGACCTATCCATACTGTATTTTTAAGATCCTTTACAAGATAAGGAGACCAGTTATTATAGATCTGAAAACGTCCAAGCTTTACTGAGCGCTCATGCACATATACCCAGTTATCCGGAACTATGTTGGAAACAGTACGTATTTTTGTCTGATTCTTAAGGTTGAGCTTCTTTACAAGGACACCAAGTGTCATATAGTCACGGTAAGGAAGTCCTGCTGCAACCTCAGCAACAGCTCTCGGAACATCGTTCATTCCGCCCACCAGATCTTTTATCGGCATTGAAGAAATGACTATGTCACCATCAGCAGTCTCTTCTTTTCCATCAATTATATATTTTACACTCTTTGCAAGATGGCTGCCGCTGTCAGTAGTTACGCCTACAACACGTGCGTTCTTAACAATATGTCCGCCCATCTTTTCTATTTCTTCAGCCGTAACATCCCAAAGTTCACCCGGTCCAAGCTTTGGATACGAAAAAGCTTCAATAAGCGATGTCTCTACATGCCTGTTTTTCTTATTGGGAAGCATTTTAGAAATAACATCAGCTATGATAGCAACGATCGAGAGTCCCTTTACTCTCTGCGCACCCCAGGAAGGATCTATATCCCTCGGGTGTCTTCCCCAGAGATTCTCAGTATAGTGCTCAAAAAACATCGAGTAAAGCTTTTTACCGAATCTGTTTATATAAAAATCTTCCAAAGAATGTTCAGGTCTTTTGTGAAGCATTGAAGCAATATAGGAAAAACCTACTTCAATAGTTGTTATAAGACCCATATTGGTAAAGGTCTCAGGCTTTAAGCTTATGGGGTAATCATAAAATTTAGAATTAAAATAAATTCTTGAAACCCTGTTTCTCGTAAGCATTACCCTGTCTGATTTCTCAGGATCAGGACCACCGTTCTTCAATTTCTTTTTTGTACCAAGAATTATATCATCATAAGCGGGACGCCCCTGCATCGGAAGCATTTCTTCCCACCAGTCATTTACTCTCTTTACCTTTGAAAAAAATCTGTGACCGCCCATGTCCATGCGGTTACCCTTGTAATCAACAGTTTTAGAGATTCCACCCATTCTGGTATCCTCTTCAAAAACCGTAACTTCATACTCTCCGTTTCCGCGTTTAAGCAATTCATAAGCGGCTGTAAGTCCTGCCGGACCTGCTCCGATGATTAAAGCCTTTTTCATAGCCTTTCAATATCTCCTTCTTCCGGCAAGCTCCTCATAAAGACTTAGATATGATTCGTATCTTACCTTGTTTATTTTACCTGATTCCACCGACTCTCTGACTTTACAGCCGGGCTCATGTATATGTACACACCTTGAAAAATAACAGCTGTCCCTTAGATCATCAAATTCGGGATAATATAGCGCCAGATCTTCTTTCTCCATTTCAGGAAGTACCAATGTTGAAAATCCGGGAGTATCCATAATATATGAATCATTCCCCAGGTCTAAAAGCTCTGTATGTCTTGTCGTCTGTTTACCCCTGCCTATCTTTGCACTGACTTTACCTGTTTCCATTACCTGACGACCGGCAATCGTATTTATCAGCGTAGATTTTCCGGCTCCCGAAGGACCGGCAACAGTTGTAACGGAATTCTCAAGTACCCTTTTTACAGCATCAATTCCCCTGCCGGTTTTTGTGCTTGTAAATATGAGCTCCACACCTGCAGAGGAATATATTTCACTATATTTTTCAATTGTTTCATCATCAACGAGATCCGACTTATTAAAAACCAAAGTCGTCGGAATGGAAGACATCCGCATATTGATGAGAAATGTATCCAAAAGCGTAAGCACCGGATCCGGAGTTTTCAATGCAAATATAACAAGCGCTTTATCTACATTTGCAACTGCCGGACGTATAAGAGCACTCTTTCTCTCATGTATCTCTTCAATACTGCCTTCCATATCCTCCTCGTGAGTAACTTCTATTCTTACCCTGTCACCCACGAGAGGCTTCATATCACGTTTTCTGAAAATGCCTCTGGCACGGCATTCATATATGGCTCCGTTTTCATCCGTTTTCACGTAATAAAAACCGCCTATTCCCTTTAATATTATTCCATTCATTCCTGCGTAAATGTCAAAGTCTGATATACTGCTGTTGTTTCTTCACCTGTCTTTGTTACGATATTTCCGTCATCATCCTCATATTCAACCTCAGTCTGTTTTTTATAAGTGACTGTGAGTGTTCCCGAGGATACTGCAGCGCCCTTTACGGTTACTGCTGCCGGGAATGAAGATGTAGTGCTGCTTGCAAGCACTGTTCCGCCCTCTGAGGTTACAACAAGCTCAGCTGTTGTCCCTGAAACATATGAAGGCGGTGCCGCTACTGAGAACGTACCTCCATAAGTCTTGCTCTCAGGTCCAAGGCTTAAAACAAAATTAACGCCGCTTCCATCGGCTGCCTGAGAACCTGCTGTAGGACTTTGGGAAATAACAAGTCCGGCAGTTACTGTATCCGAATATGATTCCGTAATACTTTCAAATGAAAGCCCGGATGCTGTAAGCGCAGTTTTTGCAGCTGTTTCTGTCATTCCGACTATATTTGGAACAGTTCTTGTAACAGCAGCATCCTCTGTTGAATCTGCATTTTCTGTTGTATCTGAGCCTTTAGATACTTTGACTGTAACTGTTGAGCCGGTATCTGCTGTTTTTCCGGCCTCAGGGCTCTGGGAAATAACATTTCCCTTTGTGACCTCACTGCTCTCGACTTCTTCAGCTGCAAAAACAAAACCTGCATTTTCTATCGCAACCTTTGCCTCTGCTCTTGAAACTCCTGTCACATCCGGTACTGAAGCCTCAGTTGACTGACCTGTTCCTACCGAAAGAACTACCGTAGAGCCTGAAGCAACACTGCTTCCGGATTCTAATGCATTTCCATCTTCATCGGCTATAGCAATTACCTTATTTTTATCTTCTGCCGATGATGCAACTGTTGTGGACTGAACCTTAAGTCCCATTTCCTGAAGATCATTTCTGGCTTCTGAAAAATTCATTCCAACTACATCAGAAATTGTAACTGTTTCTGTTGATTCCGTAGTCTCTACTGTCTCACTGCTGTCTGAAAGTTTTGAAGAAACAGATCCGAACAATCTCCGCCCGATCACAATGATTATTACCAGTATGATGATAACCATAAGGATTGCAAGTATAGCCATAAGCTTCTGCATTCCGGGATTTATATCATCATCGTCGTCATCAACATCACCAAATTTATTTTTTCTTTGGCGTTTTTCTCTTGCAAGGTTTGATTTACTGCGCTTTGTTTCCTCTTCGCGGTATTTACGATCCCTGCTTCTGTTTCTTGTATCATCCTTCTGAGGATTCCTTGCACTTGAAGTCCTTCGTCTGATCGTCCGTTCTTCTTCATCCTCATCATCTTCGTCTCTATATCTGCTGCTTCTTCTTACTTTCTCGACTCTTACGTCTTCGTCATCCCACTCATCATCATAATCATAAGATTTACTGCGTCTCCTTGATGTGGGTTCATATGCTTTCAGGATATCTTCATCCATATCCATTGAAGATTGGCTTTTTTTCTTGATCCGGCCTACCTGCGAATCATCCATAAGCTTAGTCTCAGCATTGAATCCACCTGATGGAACCATTCTTACGAAATTTTCGTTTGGTGTTACAAGCGACTGCTTTAGGTCTGTAATAAGCTCTTTCATAGAAGAATATCTTCTGTCTGCATTCTTCTCACAGCATTTATATATAATATATTCAGCGCTAACAGGTATGTCATCAACATAATTTCGCGGATTCGGCATTGGCTCCTGAATCTGCTTGATAGCTATCGCAACTGTTGTTTCACCGTCAAACGGAACACGTCCGGTAAGCATCTCATAAAGAACTATACCAAGTGAATAAATATCACTTTTTTCATCTGAATATCCGCCTCTTGCCTGTTCCGGCGAAGTATAATGGACTGATCCCATTACATTTGATGTAATAGTATCTGAAGTGGCTGCTCTTGCTATACCGAAATCAGTAACCTTAACTTTACCCTCTTTTGAAATAATAATATTCTGAGGTTTAACGTCTCTGTGAATTACGTGGTTATCGTGTGCTGCTTCAAGTCCCATTGAAACCTGAATCGCTATACTGATGGCCTCCTTAAAAGAAAGCCTTAATTTCTTCTCTATATAATGTTTAAGAGTGATTCCCTCTACAAGTTCCATTACGATGTAGTAGAGACCCCTTTCCTCTCCAACATCATAAACATTTACTATATTTGGATGTATCAAGGCTGCAGCTGACTGCGCCTCTACCCTGAATTTTGCAACAAAATTTTTATTTTCAGAGAACTCAGCTTTTAGAACCTTTACGGCAACAAAGCGATTAAGCTTATAATCCTTAGCTCTGTAAACATCGCTCATTCCTCCAGTGCCGATTTTGCTTATGATCTCATAACGCTCAGCGAGCACTAATCCTTCTCTAATCATTTAAAATTTAAGCTCCTCAATAGATTTCTTCATGAAAATGGTTTGACAACAATAACAGCAATATTATCTTTTCCCCCGTTATTGTTTGCTGCATCTATCAGTGATCTTGCCTGTCCGGCAACGTCACTTTCGCGCTCCATTATGTTCATAATATCCCGGTCCTCAACCATATTTGAAAGACCGTCTGTGCACATAAGGATCTCGTCCCCTTCTCTAAGCTTCATATCAAAGAAATCTACTTTGATATCAGCGGTTGCACCGACCGCGCGTGTGATTATATTTTTATCGGGATGATTTCTGGCCTCATTGCGATCCAGCTCTCCCTTTAAAACCATTTCTTCTACAAGCGAATGATCACGTGTTATCTGTACTATGTCATCACTTACAAGATAAAGCCTGCTATCACCAACATTTGCCACATAAAGACAGTCATCTACAATAGTTGCTACAACAACTGTCGTACCCATGCCGCTTTTATCCGGATCTTCACTGGCCTTTTCCATAAGGGCAAGATTTGCCTTCTCTATAGCATTTCTTATAATTTTGATCGGATTCTCCATATCCGAACTTATTATTTCACGAACTATGCAGTCCGTTGTAAAAGATGAAGCAAAATCACCGGCGTTATGACCGCCCATACCGTCCGCAACTATAAAAAGATTTGGAAGATTTCCAACCGGTGTTTCAGATGAAAAAATATAGTCCTGATTCAGTTCTCGTTTTCTTCCCACATCAGTAGCGGAAAAGGTCTTCAGCATCCGGTTTTCTCCTCCATAACGTATTTTCTTCGAAGTTGTCCACAGGCACCATCTATATCCGCGCCCATTTCCCTTCTAATAGTAACATTTATTCCTGATTTTTCAAGTTTGTTTTTAAATCGATTCACGAATTTCATATCAGGACGCTTGTAATCACGCTCTTTTATCGGATTTACCGGAATCAGATTTACATGCGCGTTCAATCCTCTTAAAATAGCTGCAAGCTCTTGTGCATCTTCATCACTGTCATTTTTACCCGAAACCAGTGAATATTCGAAAGTCAGCCTGCGACCTGTTTTATCGAAATAGTATCTGCAGGCATCCAGCAATTCATCTATAGAATATTTTTTTGCTATCGGCATTAATGCACGACGTTTTTCATTATTAGGTGCATGAAGAGAAATTGCAAGGTTTATTTCCTTTTTCTGATCTGCCAGTCTTTTCATCTGCGGTACTATTCCACAGGTTGAAACCGTAATATTTCTCTGACTGATATTGAGTCCGTCTTTATTTGAAAGCATATCGATGAATTTCAGCAGATTATCATAATTCATCAAAGGCTCACCGCTGCCCATTATAACCACATTGGAAACTCTCTCTCCCATTGTTTTCTGAATGGTATAGATCTCATCCAGCATTTCGCCTGCAGAAAGACTTCTGACGCATCCATCAATAGTTGATGCACAGAAACTGCAGCCCATCGCACATCCAACCTGCGATGAAATACATACTGAATACCAGGATTTATATTTCATCCACACACTCTCTATGACATTCCCGTCAGCAAGTGCAAAGAGAAACTTTCTTGTCCCATCCAGCTTTGACTCCTGAACATCAACGATTGAGAGACCATCGGTTATATAATCAGCGTTGAGTTTCTCTTTCAGAGCTTTCGGAATATTTGTCATCTCGTCAGTATTTCTGACAAGTTTTACATGAAGCCATTCATAAATCTGCTTTGCCCTGAATGCCTTCTCGCCGTATTCTGTTATTTTTTCTTTTAGCTCATCCAATGAAAGCGAGCGTATATTTTCTTTCATAAAAAACCTTGTAATTCTCCGTTTTGTCAGGCTTCCTTAATAAATGAAGCCGCGTAAAATCCATCCGACCCGTTCTCGGTCTGGAAAAACTTTCTTTCTTCCAATTTTTTCAGTCCAAGCTCATTTTCAATAAATGAAGTCTGTTCACTTCCCTCTTCATTCGTTATCGTACAGGTCGAAAAAACTATTATTCCGCCATTTCTTAAATATCTGACGGCATTTCTTAAAATATCTCGCTGCAATTCAGCAAGTTCTTTTATATCCTCTTCCTTTACCCTGTATTTGAGGTCATTCTTTCTGCCTATGACTCCAAGTCCGGAGCATGGAAGATCAGCTATTATCCTGTCAAAAGTCCCTTCCGACTTATCATCAAAAGTTCTGGCATCATATACTCTTGTTTTTATATTTTTAAGAGCAAGCCTTGAAATATTCTCTTCAATTTTTTCGATTTTTCTTTCAGACAGGTCTCTGGCCTCTACAGATCCGCTTCCATTAAGGATCTCAGCTGCATGACATGCCTTTCCGCCGGGAGCTGCGCAGATATCCATTATTTTCATATCTTTTTCGATCTTCAGCATCTCTGCAACCGACATCGAACTTATATCCTGTACTGAAAAAAGTCCTTCATTAAAGCTTTTAAGATCGTAAAGTCTTTCAAATGATGAAATTCTGAATGCATAATCAATACCATTGACTTCTTCACATTTAACGCCTTCATCATTAAGAAAGCTTTTAAGCTCATCCGGACTTATCCTGGAAGTATTTGTTCTGATGTAGACAGGACGTGTTCCAACCGAAGCCTTAAGCATCTCCAATGCTTTTTCTCTGCCGGCTTCTTTTATAAAACGCTTAACTATCCATTCCGGCATTGAATATCTGACAGAAAGATCATCAATTTTTTCCAGATCGATCCTGTCAGATGCAATCTTTCTCAAAACACCATTTACAAATCCCGTAAGACCATTAATATGCTTTTTTCTGACAAGTGTTACGGCTTCATTACATACCGCTGAATCAGGCACATGACTCATAAAATATAGCTGGTATACGCCCATCCTTAAAACGCATCTGATCACATTTTTCATTTTCGTCGTCTTTACCTTTGAAAATTTATTGATAATGTGATCAAGTGTGATCTGACGCTCAACTGTTCCTTCTGCAAGCTTCTTGATAAACGCCCTGTCCCTTGCTGAGAGAAAGGCGTATTGCTCAAGCACATCATGAATGAGCATACCTGTCATCCGTTCTTTTTTTTCTGCTTCCAGCAGAATTTCCAAAACAATTGCACGTGTATTTATTTTAACTTCAGGCTTAGTCACGCCTTCTTCCTCCGCCAAATATAAGCACAAGTCTCAAAAGCTGCAGAATAGATGCTGACGCTGCGGCAACATAAGTCATGGCTGCAGCCATAAGAACAGCTCTTGTACCTTTAAGTTCTTCCGGTGTAAGTATTCCACCTTCTTCTAACCATGTTAATGCCCTTCTTGAAGCATTAAATTCGACCGGAAGTGTAACAAGCTGGAAAAGCACAGCAAAGACAAAAAGTAATATACCTATCTTCACTATTGTGCTTCCTGCTCCTCCTATAAGCATGCCCACGATACATACCGGTATTCCAAGCCTTGATCCGAAATTTGCAACCGGCAGGATAGCCGATCTAAGTGAAAGCGGTATGTATCCAACATTGTGCTGCATTGCATGTCCGCACTCATGAGCTGCCACACCCAGTGCCGCAATAGACGTAGAGGCATAAACACTTTCCGAAAGATTAACTGTTTTATTCATCGGATTATAATTATCTGTAAGACTTCCCCTTACAGGCTGAACCCTTACTCCTGCAACACCATTTGCTGCAAGCATTCTCTCAGCAACCTGAGCTCCTGTTAATCTGAGCTGAGATCCAACCCTTGCGTACCTGTTAAAAACGCTTTTTACATGGGCTGATGCTGCCATTGAAATAATAAATCCGATAATGATCAGGATATATGTGCTGTCATAGTAAAAAGGATAATAATAATGCATATAAAACCTCACTTTCTATCCAACTTACACATAATTCAGCCAAGGCTGCTTCCGGTCTCCAATTTCTGTCCGAGAAGGAAATCATGTACCGTCATTCTTCTCTTCCCTTCAAGCTGAATTTCTTTTACAATAAGGCTTCCCTCGCCACATGCTACAGTAAAACTGTCCGCTGAAATTGCTGTTATCTCTCCGCAATCTCCGGATTTTTCATCAGTAACCTCTGCCTTCCAGATTTTAAGCATCTTACCGGACAGATGTGTATAAGCACTTGGCCACGGATTCAAAGCCCTCACCAGTCTTTCTATTTCTACAGCCTTTTTATTAAAATCTATAAGACCCTCAGACTTTTTAAGCATTTTAGCGTATTCAAATTCGCCTTCAGGCTGGGGAGTTCTTACTGCTGTTCCGTCCTCTATTGCCCTGAGCGCCTCAACGCAAAGGGAAGAGCCGACCTCCATCAATTTATCAAAGAGGCTTCCACCCGTTTCATCAGATGAGATCGGGATTTCTCTCTTCATGATCATATCACCTGTATCAAGCCCCTCATCCATCTGCATTATTGTGACACCAGTCTTTTCATCGCCATTTATAATGCAGCGCTGAATAGGTGCGGCGCCTCTGTAATAAGGCAGCAGCGAAGCATGTACATTTATGGAGCCGTACTTTGGCATGTCAAGGATTTCCTTTGATAAAATCTGTCCAAATGCCGCAACTACAGCTATATCCGCATTATATTCACGAAGCTTTGCAACAGCTTCCTCGGCGCGGATTTTTTCCGGCTGAAAAACTTCTGCTCCTATTTCTAATGCATATTCTTTTACCGGTGTCATGGAGACGCCTTTTCCACGGCCTTTTTCCCTGTCAGGCTGTGTAACGCAGAGAACGATCTCCTCTCCGGCTTCATGTAAAGCTTTTAATACTCCCACCGAAAAATCGGGGGTTCCCATAAATATTACTCTCAAGCTTAATTAATCCTCTTCTTCCTCTTCATCATAACGAACATCGATGAGATCACCTTCTACAAGATCAACATACATTTTTCCATCAAGATGATCACATTCATGGCAGATGCATCTTGCGAGTAGTTCTGTTCCTTCAAGTTCACAAGGCTTCATATCCCTGTCGAGATATACAACCTTTGCATAATTCGGTCTGGTAACCTGTCCGGCTTTACCGGGAACCGAAAGGCAGCCTTCCTGACCTGTCTGCTCTCCGGAAGTCTCTACAATCTTAGGATTTATCATAACGATAAGATCCTCTCCCGTAGTATCCATAACAACTATACGTTTCAAAACGCCAACCTGCACTGCAGCAAGTCCGACTCCATTCGACTCATACATAGTATCTATCATGTCATCAATAAGTTCACTGATCCTAGGAGTCATTTCCTTAACTTCTTTACTTCTCTTTGTAAGAATTTCATCACCAAGTTCTCTGACTTCACGTATTGCCATTTTTATTCCTTTCTTTCATATGATCCTTCTTAATTTTTAGAGAAAGACCCATTATGCATCAAAATCAAACTGTACCATTGATCTGCCGATATTGTGAAGATGTCGCCATTCCTCACAGGCATCTTTTACCAATACCAGCTTTTCATAATCTTCATCTTTTACATATACTGCATATCTGTATATATCCTTTATTCTGGATATTGCATCAGGTGCAGGTCCTATGACATTCCCCACAGATCTGCTGTCAGCAATATTGAAAAGTGTTTCCGCCATAACTTTTGCCTCATCCTCTGATGGATCCTCTATTAATATCTTTAAGATATGTCCTACCGGAGGATAATTACAAAGCCGTCTATAGCCGGATTCTTCTTCATAGAATTTTATATAATCCTGTTTTGCTGCCGCTTTAACTGCATAATTATCGGGTGAATAAGTCTGTATAACGACTTCGCCTTTTTTCTCGGCTCTTCCGGCTCTTCCGGCAGCCTGCGTCAAAAGTGCAAACGTCCTTTCCGCCGAGCGATAATCATTTTGATGAAGTGAAAGATCTGCAGCCAGGATACCGACCAGCGTAACATTTGAAAAATCATGTCCTTTCACTATCATCTGAGTTCCTACCAGAATGTCTGCATCACCTTCTGCGAATGCTGACAATATCTTCTGATAATCGTCTTTATTTTTTGTAGTATCGGCATCCATTCTAAGTACTCTCGCCGAAGGAAAAGTCTTTCTGGTAAGCTCCTCGATCTGCTCTGTACCGGCTTTCATAGTGCCTATATATTTAGAACCGCATTCCGGACATATTTGCTTAAAATCTTCCTCATAACCACAATAATGACATATGAGTTTTTTATTTCTGTGAAGGCTTAAGGAAACATCGCAATGAGGACATTTAATTACATAACCGCATTTTCTGCAGCTTAC
>JAIKZC010000347.1 GCA_024682575.1 Lachnospiraceae bacterium
CCCAATATGCATCACATGATTCGGCATCATATACATACAAACAGGGAATATGCTTATACTCATCAGCATAATCCCACCTTTCCTTGTTCTCACGAAACAGATATGGAACAGGATTTACCCTGTAGCTCACTATTGTAAGAATAAACATGATGATCACTAAAGCAGAAACCAGAGATGATGACCTGATACTTGTAATTTTGTCAGCATGTTTAAGAATAAATCCAACAGTTGAGATCATGATGACCGGATATATACAAAATACATATCTGTCTGTTGCAAAAGGTGCTATCTTACTAATCATCAAGTAAAACAATAAAGCCGCAATAGTAAATATATACATATTATCTCCAGGTATTTCCTTGAATTTAATATGTATTAATACGAGTATAACAACACAAATAATAGCAATGATAAATGCTGTTATCCCATTAAGAAATACTTGTCTTGACACCTGTGAGGACATAGTAGCTATATTTGAAATCCAATGATCAAGATCAAATAAAGCTGTAAAAGAATCCCTTCCTCTTTTTCCTCCAACAAGATGCTTCAGCATAAATGGGAATATGACCACACACAAAATTCCTGATATTCCCGAATATATAATGATTTTTTTTAATTTTTCATACTGCTTCCTTAAAATAAGAATTACAGCAAATATTAAACATACAAAAAAAGCAAAAATGAGAAAATAATACTGTGTCATCACTCCCATAGTAAGAATGACTATATACTTAACAGCAAATTCTTTATTAAATTCTCTCTTTTCTTTTATTGCAGAATAGATAAGATACACAAACCATACAGTCCACGTTGTAAGCAATGCATACATTCTAATATACATTACCATGTTGCACATGCCCATTGAAAATGCATTGATTGCTGTAACAGCGAGTGCCTTATTATCATCTTCAGTATATTTTTGTGATAATTTGAGTACTCCAAATGATAAAAATAGAGCTATAAAAATATTAAGAACAATCCCCGGCCATTTAGAAAAATCCAAATTAAAAATAATACAAATCGTATGCAATAACACATAGAATAACGGCGGATGCACATCCAATGCCTGATTTCTCCAGTCAATAGAGTAATCAAATTTGTGAGCCTCATTCACATTGACATAATCACTGAATATTTCGTGTGGCTGATACTCTTTGCCCTCGTCGATAACAGCCCACTGGTATTCATAACTATTAGCAAGGCCATATGAATATATTTCATCCATATGGTAGCCTAATTTGAGATTACCCATAAATGCAAATATACAAGTCTGAATTAATAAAATTGCTATAAATACAGCTTTAGTTAGTTTTTTCATATTTTCCCTGTCTCGTGAATAAGTCAAACTCAACTACATATGCTATTTAAGTAGTCATATGCACTTTCTCTTTTTTCCACAAGTATTTTTCTTATATCTGAATAATGAATTTCTTTGAAATATTCATCGTCCATATAAGATAGAAGTCTGCTTTGTACTCCAAAAGTGTCCACCAAAGTTTCAATCCTGCTGTTCATTTGAACATCTTTATCCTGTCTCGTAAATATGGCAAATTGCTTTTCAAATAGTATTGAAAAAACAGTACCATGAAACGAATCCGTGCAGATGTAATCAGCATGATCTAAAAGATAGAGAAAATGCTGCGGTCCTATATTATAAAAGGGTTCCCCTTCTGTTTCCGTGAATTTAACTATTTTCAGATTCTTTTCAGCAGCAATTTTTTCTATCTTCTGCCTGTATTCTTCCGATACATTACCCAGAAAATACATAAAGAGATATTTTCCCGGAATAGCATAATCTGGTTTTTCCTCTATTGTTCTATATACATCTGCCTCAAGCAGCATAGTCGGATCAATATGCACTTCCGGTCTGATTCCTGTAAGATTTTCAACCAAACCCACACTATCGTGCTCCCTTACAGATATTTTCTGCATCCCTATAAGATTTTTAATAAAATCAGCCCTTTGCTCATCCGTGATACTACTAACCCCTATACTCGCCGCGTATGAATACCGCTTTTCCTTCGGAGCAAATGATGCAAACTCAAAATCTGAATTGAAATGGAAATTCGGATTCCAGACCTGATCACTTCCGGCCACAAAGGCGTCATACCTGTCAGAGAATACTGCCTCATTTACATTTTCAAATCTGATAAGGCTGTCATATTTAATATATCTATTCTCAAAATCCGCGTAGATCTTTCTTCTCTTTGAATTCTTTACGATAGCTTTTACTATTTTTCTAATCTTTGATAATAAAAGTGACCTCTTTACAGACTTTGCGGAGCGTATTGTTTTCACATCCGCCCCGCATCTCTTCAATGCCTCCTGTAATGCATAATTCTGAAGCCTGTTGCCAAAATTCATTCCGCTATTTGTAATTGTTAGGATTGCAACTTTTTTCATTGATCTAATAATTCCAACAGCTTATCCGACTCTCCTGTCCTGACTTTTCTGCAGAAGAGATCAGGCTGCTGTATCAGTTTATCATAGGCTTTTTCGGTTAATACTGTGACGTCCTTAGGAAATTCAAAGTAAGTCAGGTTTCTCCAGTTTACGAGCCACCTCTCTTCCGGCTCATCATATTTCACACAGTTAGTCTTAAACTCAGAATTGTGTACCACCGTATGAAAATACTCTTCATCCGGAAACTGCATTATCTTCATACGTTTGTTGAAAATCGGATGCGTCCTCTCAAACTCATCCAAAAATAAAGCGCACTCCCGCGTTACCGCCCATTGTGCGCAGCCATAGTAAATCGGATAATCTCCATCCTTTTCATGGATTACTCCGTTAAATCCTCTTGTCGTGATGCTCATCAAAGCTGACACAAAGGTTATCAGAAGTTTATGAGGGTTCTTATTCGATGCCTTGCCATAAGGATTGTCCTTCATGTAATAAAGCCTGTATTTCCTCGCAAATTCCCAGTCTTTTGTTCTTGCTATAGGGCATCCCCTTACGAACTCTTTACCCTTATTCTCTTCAAAAAAAGCCTTTATCTCGGAATTACTCTTTATCGGGTAATCCAGATTCTGCATCATGACGTAATAATCATAATTCCTGTCACTCTTTAATGCAGTCCTAAGAAGCTCATAACAGGCGTGTATAGCGTTATATCCGCCCCAGTATACCTTATGTCTCTCATGAGTAAAATAAACCCTGTCTACAGGCTTTAATGCTGCCTTAAAAGGCTCTATATCCTGCTTAGCGTCAAGATGAATATACATATCAAAATCCGGATCGCTGCAAAGTCTTCTGGCGCACCTCGCAACAAGCTCCGGATCGGTATGGCAAAGATTTAAGAAAGCAATTCTCATCAGTCTATAAAACCTTTCGTTCTGAGATTTTCAAGGAAATTGAATACAGACTCGGTGCATTTCTCCCTCGTCACGTCATATTCTTCCAACAATCTGTCAACGATCTCTCCGACAGAGATTTCTTCCTGTATCATGTCCCAGATATCATTACCTGTTCCCTTTATCAGATAATACTTGCCGGTTTCAAAGTCGATCATTGCCTTTTCGCCTGAAAGATCCGCAACACTGACTGTTTTCTTTAATTTAACTACACTGTTAAGTTCCATTTCAAACTCCTGTAAAATACTTAATACGCTCCGTTATTTTTTCCGAAAAGCACAACTACTGTCTTACACAATATCCTGATGTCATACATAATCGACCAGTTATCAATATATTTAACGTCCAGTTTAACCACATCATCAAAATTCCTGATATCACTTCTGCCGCTAACCTGCCAGAGTCCGGTGATCCCGGGCTTTATACTGAGTCGTCTCCACTGGCACCTCTCGTAACGCTCAACCTCATCTACCGTCGGCGGACGAGTCCCCACAAGGCTCATATTGCCTATCAATACGTTAAAGAGCTGCGGAAGCTCGTCTATGCTGGTTCTCCTTATGACCTTACCCACTCTGGTAACTCTCGGATCATCCTTCATCTTGAACATTATCTCGTCTTCCATGCCGTTCTCAGCCGCCAGAACACTCTTCTGGGCCTCAGCCTCGGCACACATACTGCGAAATTTAAACATATTAAAGACTCGGCCATTCTGCCCCACTCTCTTCTGAACGAAAAGCACAGGGCCGGGTGAGTCGAGTTTTATCGCTATCGCTGTGATGAGCATGATCGGCGAGGTTATTATTATTCCCAGAACGCTCGCAACAATATCTATCAACCGCTTGACACACTGCTCATACTCATTCAGTGCTATGGTATGATAGGTAATCATGGGATACACGCCAATAGCACTCACATAGCTGCTTATCTTGCTTCTATTGAAGGATTCCATCACTACCCGGACTGTTATTCCCATATCAAGGCAGACATTCGCATATTTTAAAATCTCTTCTTCGGAATCATCCTTGTACTTGAAGAAATAGATCTGATCTATCTCGTGCTTTCGTATAATCTGCTCTATATCTTCAATATTTCCAAGGACATTAGATATTCCCTTTGACGTTCTTCCCGGGAAATTGATATATCCTATTTCATCAAGACGCATGCTGGTCTTATTCAGGAAATAATTGAATTTTTCAAAATCCTCATGCACTCCGACAAAAGCTGCTCTGGGCGCATTATACCTCACAACAACTATCTGCACGAGTTTGCTCACGATAACATTGATAAGCATGAAAATATATGAAACTATAAAGAATATAATAAAGTAATGACGTAATGACAGATTATAAGGGCTCAAAAAGAAGAATAGTATAACAGATGTTACTGCCAAAGCCATTATAAAAGCAGAAGTCACAAGTCTGATATGCCTGTCAAAGTAAAAGAAAAGCGTAACATTATACAGTCTCTTTTCCTTTGCAGCTGCCATATATGTAATAAGAAAGACTGCAAAAACAGATATAACTCTTTTTGTAAAAGAAAAACTATATGGTTCTTTGACGATTAATTCGGTTATGATAAATGCAAGTATCAGCACAAATGCATCAATAAACATCTGCAAGACATTTGTATTTGCGCCATAATTTTTTCTGTTCATACTACCCCCAGACAAAAAGAAACAAAAAACAAAGAATCAGTCAAAGATATCGATAAAATCCAAAACTATATCCTCTATATTTCCACCCTTGACTTCATAAGGCTGGAAATCAAACTTTTCTGCTTTCTGAATATACTTCTTAAGTTTGTCAGCATCACTGCAGCAGAGAACACATCCCTTATTACCAAATGCTTCTGCTATCTGAAGCTGATGATCATCAACATGCTCTTTCATTGCCTTAAGACGTGGAACTACTATTACAGGCTTACCTGCAGTTATCCCTTCAATGATCGTTCCAACTCCCGCATGAGTTATGAGCATCCTGCAGCTTTCAATCTTTGCCTTGTACTCGTCCTTTGTGAGGAACTGCTCTGAGCCGCAGTTTTCCGGCTTATAGCTTGAATGTCCGGTCTGAATGAAAAATTCCTCTTCCATCTCTGAAGCAAGCTTATCCACAGCCTTTATAAGTCTGTTCATTTGAAATTTTTGCGTACCTAAAGTTACAAATATCAAAAGATGCCACCTCCCAAAACTGACTTCGGATAAAGTTTAAGCATATCCTCCCACTGAACAATAAAAAGATCGGAAAAGTCATATAGAAGCCTTCCCGTAAGTGAAGGACGCTTAACCCTTGCAAATGACTCAACATACACGATCTTCACACCCATCAGCTTGCCTATCACACAGAAAGGATAAGCTATCAAGGCTCCTGTTGTTATAATGAAGTCAGGCCTTTCTTTTAACATTATGCAAAATGCTTTTATATATAGAAGAATAAACTTAGGCAGGAATGCCAGCTGCCTCCTGTTCATCTGTGAAACATAGTATTTTTTGCGGCAGAAATTTGTTTTTGAAAACTCTCCCGATTCAGTGATCAAAAAGCTGTCATATTTCTTTTCTACCCTCTTAAGTCTTTCGATTTCCTCAAGATGCCCTCCGGCAGATGCAATAAATGCAATTTTAATTTTCTTAGAAATCTTAATCGCCCCCTCATTTTATAACTCATACTTCGTATTTAAATTAATAAATGAGTAGTAATACAATATTGATAAAAATCTTATTATAGATAGCTCATTTATAATAGGTTTTATTAGTTTTGCCAAATTAAAATGTATACAGTCAATGTATTATGTATTCAATTTGAAATAAACCTATATCATATTATCATCAATTATGTACTTATTCAAGTACTATTTTATTCTTTTTTTAGAATTATTAACTAATTATAAATAAAAGTCAAGAAAAAACCCACCTTTCAAAACAACAAAATGTTATTCAAAGTGGGTTTATTAGCGCTTTGAGCATTCTAAAAATTTTTATTAGTTGTCTTTTTTCTTTCCTGCCAATGCACGTATCATTGCAAGAATACTTGCTCCTGATGCAAGGAATACAGAAAGCCATATAACCGGATTCATATTGTCTCCTGTATTAGGGCTCTCTTTATCTCCAAGTACACCTGTATCAGCATCTCCTGCCTGTTCCGGTGCTTCTCTGTCTCCAAGTACAGCTGCTGCAGGACTTGCAGCTATTGATGCTGTTCCTGATGAACCGCTGCCTGAAGCAGTGCTTTCAGAAGAACTGTTAGAATGACTTGAATGCTTCTTTTTCTTATTAACTGTAAGTTTTCCGTATACCTTATTGATCGAGTAGTTTGAAGCAAGTGTATTTGCCTTTAATGTATAATCAAAAATATTGTCACTTGTACCAACTACTGTCTGGCTTCCGGTCACATTGAAGCTTACTCCCTCATCATTAACAAATCCATCACCTGTAATCGTAACTTCTGAATTTGTAAGCGCTTTACCATTTTTCCTGCGTTCTGCTGAACCAGATGTAAATGTTAGTGTTCTGGGCTCAATTACTATCTTAGCGGCAGCCATAGATGCATTATGATTTTCATCTGATGCCTGAACCCATACGTTATAAGTTCCGGCATTAGTAAAGCTGTTTTCAATTTCTTTCGTTGCAGATGCATCTTCAAAGAACCTATACACAACCTTATTATCTGCAGCCTGTGAACTTATCTCTGTTCCTACAGGAATGCTATGAGCCTTTCCGTCATACTTAACACTCTGATCTGATACTGTGACTTTAAGATCAGAAGCTTTATTGATAACAAAATCTCCCTTATAAACTGTTACGTTATAATTAGGATTTTCTGTGTAGACTACATTCAACACATCCTCATAACAACCTGTCTTTTCTGAACTATTCTCTCTGACAACTCTTATATCACCGAGATCATTGTCATTTACAAGACCTGTTACCGTATATCCGTCAGCTATTGAATCAGGATCGATCTCTCCATAAGTTTTATAAGCATTATTTACAGAGATTGATACCTCTTTTTTATTAACTTTAAGACTTCCGTTTACTGTATTGATATCGCTGAATCTGTAATCATTTCCGGCAAGATCATATATAACCTTATTTTCTACTGTACCAACATTAGTAATAGCTCCGTCTACAGAAACGGTAATGTAATCTTTATAATCTGCTCCATTATCCGAAATTGTATATCCGGAACTTGAAAGCACCTTGCCATCATAAACCTTTTCTGCACTTGCAGCTGTTATTTTTAAAGCTGCCTTGCGTTTTGCAGTCGCAGTAATATTGACATCAGATTCGATATTTTCAATAGCCGGGAAAGTATAGCTTCTATCTGCTACAGATGAAATATCAATTGCTTCCCCTGCACTCTCTACAGAAGAGATATAGTAATCTTCATTTGGTGTAAATACTACAGGCTCTGAATCCTCGCCCTGATATACAGTCTGTGAAGATACAGTTACTGTTCCGTTTCCATCTGTAAAGCATGCGCTTACAGTAAAGCGATCATGATGGTTGTAATCAGAACCATCTGCATTTATAAGACTTCCGTCAACATTATATCTTAAGCCTTCTCCGTTTCCGTAGCTGATAATTCTGTACCAGTTGAGCGTAATATCACGTTCATCAAGCTCTTCATTTGTATATCCTGCTGCAATTGCTGCTTTTCTTACAGCAGTCTCATTCGGGCTTTCAATTATGAAGTCTGAAACATTATTATTTGCTTCATTTCCTTCTTTTTGAGCAGAAATCTTTATCTTTCCTGTTCCTGCCAATGCATATCTGTTGTTTAAGTCCTGCTTACCATAAGCCGGTCTTACCTCTCCGGACTTTCTTATCCAGAACTCTACAGGTTTGTAATCAACATATGAATACACATAAGCCTTATGTTTGTCAGCGTTGTATTTTAAATAGATATACTCAGCCTCAGCATTGTTATGCTTATCAGTCAGATCAGCCGGAGCGGAAAGTACAGCATTAGTTATTGAAGCATCATCTGCTATATTCTTTGACTTATCTTTATTATTATTATAAAAATCTTCTGTCAGATATCCACTTCCGATTTTTTTATTGCCGCCATTAGCACTGATCCTCTGGAAAAATTCAGCAGTTATTGCAACTACATTGAAGCTGCCTGAAAAAGTCTTATCTGCCGCATAATGCTCATCTTTGATATCTATATTGAAACTATGCATTCCAACAGACATGTCTGCGAATGACTCATTTTCAAAAGTTACTGTATATATTTCAGGAGATAATTCCTCCCCATCATATATGACCTTAACCTCAGGCTTTTTCCCACTCTTATAATAAATATCATTGGCAGATATTGTAAGTTTACTCTCGTCTATATTGATCTTTTCTACAATAGCTGTCCCTGATATCTTACCGTTGTTATAGTTAGGATCATTTGAAATTACAGGAATATCAAAATTATATTCTCCAGGTTCTGAGCAGTTTTCTACTTCCGATCCAAGATTAAAGGAAACATTCTCGTCCTTTACACCTTTAACAGAGATATTTGAAACTGTCTTATGATCCTTTCCGTCGTAAACGCCCTTATAAGAATCGAATGAAACTGTAAGTTCTGCTTTATTGATCTTTGCAGTCTTCTCAACGAATGCGGGATTATAGTTACTTCCTGCATCTGCCTTTACAGTAACTGTATATTCACCGGCATTTTTTCCAGTAGGAACGGTTTCTGTTTCATTGTCATTAACTTTATAACTTACAGATGCAGGAGCATCTTCGGCATAAACACCATCAACCGTAACATCTACAAGCTTCTGATCTTCTCCATTATAAACACTGTCAAGCGGAGTTGCATTAATTAGAAGATCTTGACCCTTTATCTCAAAGTCAGCTAATTTTGTAATACCCGCAAAACCATCCTTTGTTTTGAAAAGTCCAAGCTTTTTAAGCCATCTTTCATCCTCTATGCTGCCAAGCCTTACTTTAACATAATATTTTCCGGCATCTTTTGGTGCGCCTTCAAGTTTCTGATTGTTCTCTCTATAATAGCTTACTTCTGCTCCGGCATTTATAAGTTCATCAATAGAAACATTTTCACCATTAAGCTTTGCCTGAACATTATCATACGGCTGAGTATTGTAGATCTTTTCGCCGCCAATGATTTCAAGTGATGCAACCTTATCTTTATAAATAGTAAACTCTACATTTATCTTTAATCCATTATA
>JAIKZC010000348.1 GCA_024682575.1 Lachnospiraceae bacterium
AGTCAGAGCTGGTACGCGTATATATGGATTGGATTAGTACTAATGAGGATGCAAATATTATATATAATATTTCTAATCTTACATCGGCCAGCAAGGTTAGTAATGTTTTTAAGCAAAATAAAGTTGAAACCAATCATATAACTGTAGGCAAGATTTAAAGAGTTAGAACGAAAAATCGGAAGTTAATCGGGCTATGACCTTTAAGGAATCGAGTAAAATCGGTTCCTTTTTTTGTGTGATTTTTGCAACTGATACCATGTTGTTCTTGACAAAACGCTTCCAAAAGGAACTGTTTTGGTCGAATGTGGGAAAATGCTCCAAAAGGGCATTCCTAAGATAGATGATGACGGAAAAATCGTAAAGGATGAAAAGGGAAAAATCATCTATGAGCCTTATAAAATAAAGGTTCTGAACACGATTAACTTTGAACGCTCAATGCACTACAACCCTTTCGCATATCTGCGTAAGGAAAAGGATATTTTGAAACTGGTAAATACGATCATAGTAAATACGAAGGGAGAGGGCCAGCAGGCAACCGAAGATTTCTGGGTAAAAGCTGAGAAGCTGTTATATACGGCTTATATAGGCTACATCTGGTATGAAGCTCCGGAAAGTGAGCAGAATTTTTCAATGCTCATAGATATGATCGATGCCAGTGAGGCAAGGGAGGAGGATGAAAGCTTCCAAAATGCGGTCGATATGCTCTTTGAAGACCTCGAAGCTGAGAAACCAAACCACTTTGCAGTACGGCAATATAAAAAATATAAATTAGCTGCCGGCAAGACAGCTAAATCTATATTGATTTCATGCGGTGCGAGGCTTGCACCGTTTGATATTGCAGAGCTCAGGGAACTGACAAAGTATGATGAATTGCAGCTTGATATGCTTGGGAAAGAGAGAACGGCACTGTTTGTCATAATCTCTGATACGGATGATACTTTCAACTTTTTAGTAAGTATCATGTACACCCAGCTGTTTAACCTGCTCTGTGAGATTGCCGACAATGTTTATAACGGTAGACTGCCGATTCACGTCCGGTGTCTTTTGGACGAGTTTGCAAATATCGGTCAGATACCAAAGTTTGAGAAGCTGATAGCGACCATCAGATCGCGTGAAATATCAGCTTCTATTATTTTGCAGTCAAAGTCCCAGCTTAAGTCTATTTATAAGGATAATGCGGATACAATCGAGGGTAACTGTGACACCACCCTGTTTTTGGGAGGCAAGGAGAAAACAACCTTGAAAGAAATGGAAGAGCTTCTCGGTAAGGAAACGATAGATCTTTATAATACCTCGGATACGAGGGGAACAAGCCAGTCTTATGGTCTGAATTATCAGAAGACCGGCAAGAGTCTTATGAGCCAGGATGAGATTGCTGTCATGGACGGCGGCAAATGTATCATGCAGCTTAGAGGAGTGAGACCTTTTTTCTCGGATAAGTTTGATATAACGAAGCACAAGCAGTACAGGAAGCTGTCCGACTTTGACAAGAAGAATGAATTTGACATTGAAAAATATGTCAAAAACCTCTGTCATGCGGTTATAAAGCCGGATGACAAGGTAGATGAGGCATTTGAATTTGATGCTACAAAAGAAAACTAACGAACAACCAACAATATTTTTTCAAAAACGGAAGGAGGAAAACCAGAATCAAAAATAAATAAGGATTTTGGTTTACATAACTATGGCGTTCATAACAACAAGTATCACAGCACTCAAGACAGTCGTAACAGCGATCGGCGCAGGCGTCGGCGTATGGGGAATCATCAACCTTTTGGAAGGTTACGGCAATGACAATCCGGGCGCTAAGTCACAGGGAATTAAGCAGCTGATGGCGGGCGGAGGTATCGTCATCATTGCCCAGACGGTGATTCCTCAGCTTTCTACCCTGTTTTGATAAGGCGAATTCGGTAGATGGTTATCATTGACAGAATTGCCGAATTCATAAAGGAAATGCTGCAGGGATGGGTTTTGGCCAACCTCACCGGAATGTTCACCGACGTTAATACAAAAGTCGGTGAGATAGCCGGGGAGGTCAGCAAGACTCCCAGCATGTGGAATCCAAGTATCTTCAACATGATAAAGAACCTCTCTGATAACGTTGTTGTCCCCATAGCGGGAATAATCATAACCTACGTCTTATGCTATGAGCTTATAAGCATGGTGATTGATAAAAACAACATGCATGACTTCGACACGAGCCTTTTTTTCAGATATCTATTCAAAGCCTGCATAGCAGTAATGCTGCTTTCAAAGACTTCGGATATCGTCATGGCCATATTTGATGTCGGGGGGCACATGGTCAACCAGGCGGCTGCCACTATCACGGGAACAACGTCGATAGATGTCGAGACAACGCTGAAGACCATGTTCAACTCACAACTTGCGACAATGGAGATCGGGGAACTTATCGGACTTGGAATAGAAACGATGCTGTGTAGCTTCTGTATGAAGATCATGTCAGTCCTTATCACCGTCATTCTATTCGGGCGCATGATTGAGATATACCTTTATGTTTCGGTTGCACCTGTGCCGTTTGCAACGCTTACAAACCGTGAGTGGGGCAGTATCGGTTCAAATTACATCAAGGGATGTGTGGCACTGGCTTTTCAGGGATTTTTCATCATGGTGTGCGTCGGCATATATTCGGCGCTTGTTGCAAGCATAACAGTTGCGTCAAATCTGCACTCAGCTTTGTGGCAGGTAATGGCTTATACGGTAGTGCTCTGCTTCTCACTGTTTAAGACAGGTTCCCTTGCAAAATCCATTATGAACAGTCATTAAGTTTACGGAGGTGATAAGGAAATTATGGCTATTTCAGTCGATGTCGCCAAGGATCCAAAGGCGATAAAGCAGAAATTCATCGGTTCTTTTACCCGAAGACAGTTTTTCTGCTTCAGTGCGGCTGCCGTAGTTGGAGTACCATTCTATCTGATGACAAGAAAGAGCCTTGGAACGGATGTATCAGCACTGATGATGGTGGCGGTGATGCTTCCGTTCTTCTTTCTTGGAATATATGAAAAGGATGGAGTACCAGCGGAAAAATATCTGATGCAGATTATAGAAATGAAGTTTTTACGGCCGGGTATACGCAGATATGAGGTGGTGAACCTTTATGAGCAGCTTAGGAAAAGAGAAAAGATGAAAAAGGAGGTTGAGGCTCTTGAAGAAAAGCGGAAGAGAAGGAAAGAAGAGCTTGCCGGTAAGATCAGGGCAAAATTCAGTAAAGCAAAAAAGCAGGTCTGATGATAGGGGCTTTTCACTTTGCAGAACAGTTACCGGGCTGACATTTTCCGAGCTTATGGAGCTTAAGAAACTTAAGTCGATGCTTGCCGGGGATAAGTCGAAAGACGGAAAGAAGATTTCCACCCAGCAGACAATAACCTTTGACAAGATGTACAGTGATGGCATCTGTAAGGTCAGGAAGAATTATTACACGAAGATGATAGAGTTTTATGACCTGAACTATGTACTGCTTGATGAGGATGAGCGGGCGGATATACTCGGGCTTTATTCGCAGCTTATCAATTATTTTGATCCGAGCATACACTTTCAGATATTCCTCTTTAACAGACATGTAAGTGCGGAAACACTTGCGGCACAGTTTGAGATTGCACCGCAGGAAGATGAGTTTGACGATATCCGCGAGGAGTTCTCGGATCTACTCAAGAGCCTTTCAGCAAAGGGAAATAACGGAGTAATAAAAACAAAATATATCATATTCGGCATTGAGGCGCAGAATATAAAGGAAGCAAGGCAGAGATTCATAAGCCTTGAAGCAGATATTCTGAAGAACATCAGATGTCTTGGGACAAACGCCAGATGCCTTGACGGAAAGGAACGTCTTAGAGTCCTCTATGAATTTTTCAATCAGGACAAGATGGAGCCTTTCCGTTTTTCATTTAAGGAAATGGCAGAGTCGGGTAATACGGTCAAGGATTACATAGCACCACAGGGATTCGAGTTCCGCTATCCCGGTCGCTATAAGATGGGGCATATGTTTGGAAACACTAAGTATCTCGACATTATCTCACCAAAGATAAATGATGAGCTGCTTAAAAAGCTCCTTGATATAGACAGCAACATGTCAATCTCAATACATATGCGGACAGTTGAACCGGTCGAGGCAATAAAGCTCCTAAAAAGAGCTCTCTCGGATGTGCAGAAAAACAAGATCGACGAGCAGAAGAAGGCGGTACGTTCCGGATATGATATGGACATTCTGCCCACCGATATAGTGCTTTATGAGAAAAATACCATGGAGCTTCTTGATGACCTAAACAGCAGCAATCAGAAGTTGATCTGGACAACGATACTTATATCGGGATTCGGGAGAAATAAGAAAGAGCTTGAGAACGTATCACAGAGGATTTCGGGAATTATACAGCAGGCTAACTGCCGCTTCAATGACCTTCAGTATAAGCAGGAAGTCGCAATGAATGCTGCATCGCCTATTGGTGTCAACGATACGGAAGAGGGAAGACACTTTATAACGAAAAATCTTGCGGTTTTGGTTCCTTTCAACACTCAGGAGCTTTTCCAGCAGGGACAGTCACTGTATTACGGTCTTAATGCACTTTCAAACAACATGATCATGGCAGACCGCAAAAAACTCCGTACACCTAACGGGCTCATCCTGGGTACACCGGGCTCCGGTAAATCCTTCTCGGCAAAGCGTGAGATACTGGGAAGTTTCTTAGTTACAAGGGATGATATCCTTGTCTGTGATCCTGAGGGCGAGTATTTTCCGCTTGTAAGGGTGCTCGGAGGCGAGGTGGTAAAGCTCTCAACAGATTCAAAAGACTATCTTAATCCTATGGACATTCAACTTTCACATAAGAATGACCGTGAGGCACTTAAGATAAAGTCTGACTTTCTTATAACACTCTGTGATGCTATCGCAGGTGGGGAAAAGGGTCTTGCAAATGATGAGAAGGGTATCATAGACCGGTGTATTGAAAATATTTATGATGACTATTTCAAAGATCCTAAACCGGAAAACATGCCTATACTTGAGGATTTATATAATGCTCTCGTTAAGTATGAGCCTGACAAGGCGCTGTCACAGGAGCTGGCAATAGATGCGAAGCAGAAGGCTGTGCGTATCGCAAACAACCTTGTGCTGTATGTGCATGGTTCGCAGAATTATTTTAACCATAGGACAAACGTGGATTCCCAGAACCGCATTGTCTGTTTTGATATAAGAGATCTCGGAAAGCAGCTTAAGGAACTTGGAATGCTGATAGTGCAGGACGCGGTCTGGAACAGGGTTTCAAGGAACCGTGAGAGGAGAGTTGCCACAAGATACTATTGTGATGAGTTTCACCTTCTTTTAAGGGATAGGCAGACTGCACAGTATTCAGTTGAGATATGGAAACGTTTCAGAAAGTGGGGAGGCATTCCGACAGGTCTGACGCAGAACGTGACCGACTTCCTCCGTTCTGAGGAGATAGAGGGAATTCTTGGAAACAGTGATTTCGTATATCTCTTAAATCAGAACGCAAGGGACAGGACGGTGCTTGCAGATAAGCTCGGACTGTCAGAAAGACAGCTTCAGCATGTGACTAATTCAGAGCCGGGAAGCGGACTCATTCTTTTTAATGATATCGTTGTACCGTTCATAGACAAGTACCCGACGGATAAAAAGACCTATAAGATAATGACCACCCGTCCTGAGGAGAGTGAAGTAAATGGCGCTGACAATGAAGGAGAGGTAAGTGCAGCTGATGAAAGGGAAAAAGAATAATCTTGGCAGAAATCAGTTCCACTCTTCAAAATCCACGGATATAAATGACAAGGCAAATGAGGAATTCTTTGCAAGGCATGAATCTGATGATGAGCGTCATAGTGCATTTGCTTCAGAGCGTGAGGAAATGCGGTCAAGGCGAAAACGCCGACTCATGCGGCGCGTCAGCAGAAAAAAGATAAGGGACAGTTTTATAAAAACAGATGGTGATTTCCATGATAATACAGAGTTCAACCGGGAAGCATCTGATAATAATACTGAGTTTAACGGAGAGTCTTCGTATAACGACACAGAGTTTAGCAGTAAGAAAACTGACGGAAGATCATTTAGCAGTAAGCTCGATAAGCTTGAAGCAAAGGCAGAAAAGGCAGCTGAAAAGACAAAAAAGGCGAGGAGCAAACTTCCCCAGCGTAAGGAATACAGACTTGTCAAAAAGATTGATGAAAAGACAGGTACAGTGACCTACGAGCTGCAGCTCAACAAGGTAGCAAAGAAGCCCAAGAAAAACACGCCAATGACTGTTGCAAAGCGAAGGGCGATGATGGAAGCACAGGGAACACTTCATCAGAAAGTTGCTGAGGATGAAAAGGACAACAGTGCTGTAGAGGCTGCCCACAAGACGGAAGAGGCATATGAAGTCGTGACTTCGGAGGCAAGGAATTTCATAGAGGCAGGTGAAGCTGCAAAGTTCAACAAAGTTGCCAGACTTGAAAAAAAGCAGTTCAAGGCGGAAGTGAATTTCCGTTATAAGAAAATGCTTGAGGAAAATCCTGCACTGAAGAAGAAAACAGTGCAGAAGCGATTGCAGAAATTCCGTATAAAACGTGAGTATGCTAAGGCGTTGAGGAAAGGCAGTAAGGTTAAGGATGTGGCAGGATCAGCAAATAAGCTGACACAGATTGCGACTAAGGTTGCAAAACTCTTGCAGGAAATACTTAAAAAGAATATCAGTACAGTTGCTTCAATAGCATTTTTTGCACTTATAGTCCTGATCATAGCAGCAACCATATCGAGCTGTGCTTCCATGTTTAACGGAGGCTTTTCAACAGCAATGGCAGGGACATACCAAAGTCCGCCGGCAGAGCTTGATGTAGCAGACGAGGCAATGACTTCGAGGGAGCTTACGCTACAGAATACCCTTGATAACATAGAAACCGACCATCCCGATTATGATGAATATACTTACAATCTTGATGAGATAGGGCATAATCCGTTCACTCTTATCAATTATCTATCAGCTGTAAATATAGAGTTTGAAGCTGCTGATGTGGATGGTGAGATACAGTCGCTTTTTGATGAGATGTACAAGCTGACTCTTACACCGAGGACAGAGAAGAGAAAAAGGAAGGTTACAAATGATGCAGGTGAAGAAGTTGAAGAGGAGTATACGGTGAAAATCCTTGACATTGTGCTTGTAAGGAAATCCTTAGAGGACATTGTTACTGACAGGATGAGCAGTAATGAAGAGGCGAAGGGTCTGTATGAACTGTATCAGGAGACGCATGGAGCACTCCAGCAGTATTATACACCGCTTGATCTCGACTGGTACAGCAATGTCAAAAGTTACTACGGATACAGGAAGGATCCTATGACGGGTGATAACCAGTATCACAGGGGACTGGATATTTCGGTGCCAACGGGTACAGAGGTTTATGCAGCACAGGACGGTACGGTAGTTACGGCGGAATATAATGATGACTATGGTAATTATATCGTCATAAAGGATGCAGGTGGCAATGAGACAAAGTACGCCCATCTTGACAGCATGAATGTGAGCGCCGGGCAGACTGTAACGCACGGAGCCTTGATAGGAAAGACCGGAAGTACGGGGGCAGTGACTGGAAGCCATTTACATATCGAATGTTTATCGGGTGGAGAGTATTTTAATCCACTCTTTTATTTTGAGAATGGTAATGGCTCAATCCATGGAACCACAGATCCGATAGGCGGAGGCGGTGACGCTGCCGCACTCATAGCTTATGCCGAAAACTTCCTCGGATATCCGTATGTATGGGGAGGTTCAAGTCCTTCAACGAGCTTTGACTGTTCCGGATTTGTATGTTATGTGCTGACTCACAGCGGATACTATAACATGCCGAGGACAACGGCACAGGGTATTTATAACCAGTGCATACATATAAGTCAGTCAGAGGCAAAACCGGGAGATCTTATATTCTTTACGAAGACTTACAGTTCAGGAAATCCGGTCACTCATGTGGGTATTTATACGGGAGGAGGCCAGATGTTGCATTGCGGCGATCCAATCAAATATTCAAGTATAAATACACCATATTGGCAGTCGCATTTCTATGGATTTGGCAGATTACCAGGCCATTGATTTCTATCAATAAACAACAGACAGGAGGCAGGATTGAAGAGAGAGACCATAAGAAAGAACCGCATTCATGCCGCCGAGAAAAAAGAGCATTATGCCGAGCGTGAGAAGTACTGGGCGAGGCTTGAACAGGAGGCGGACGATGCGGAGTCCATGAAGATCATACGAAAGAAACATATAACACCGGAGCAGCTGGCATATCTCAACAGGCTTTCAGAAAAGGAAGTCAGGGACATACTTGCGGCAAAGGATAAGGAAACAAAAGGAGATGCACCTTCAGATAAAAATGAGGGTGCAGTTTTTAATACAGAAAAAAAGGAGAGTTTTGAAAATGCAAAGAAAGATTTCAGTTAGGGTACTGGCATCGCTGATAGTGTCGCTGATGCTTTTTGTATTGCCCATAGGGGCGCTGCTCGCAAACAGGTCTATGACTACAACTGTATTTGCAGAGGGCAGTGCAAGTGATGATAATGCAGAAAAAGAAAATACGGATGATAACTGTCCGATAGTAGCTTCCACAGAAGTAAGCCCTTCGGAAGAACAGCCATCAGAGGAAGTACCATCTTCTGAGGCAAGCACTGAAGAGGCTTCGGAGGAGCAGCCCAGTGAGTACGATGAGCCAAACGTCAAGATTTCCATAAACATCCCTAAAGGATGGTATCCGAGAGGAAAGTCTATAAAGGCGAAGTTCAAGGTTGAGGATATACTTGATACCGGCAACTTTGAAGTACAGTCAGTCAAGGCAAAGGTTGGACAGAATGGTAATTATAATGATGTCACAGAAGATATGTATATGTCGATTAATGAAAACTGCACCGTATATGTACTTGTGACTGATGCCAATAATAAAAGCTACGAGAGAAGCCGCGCTGTTACATGTTTTGATACTACAAAGCCAACACTTAATGCTGCAATATCAGAGGGACTTCTTACAATCCAGGCATCTGATACTGAGTCGGGAGTAAAGGTTGTATATGTAAATGGCTATGAATTTGGTGATATAACAAATGGTACTGTGAATATTCGTCTAGACCAGTTTGCAGCAGGATATGAGTATTTCAACATAACAGCAATGGATAAGGCGGGAAATGTATCTGAGGTTTATAAGACTAAGAACCCTTACTATAAGGATCCGTCCGATAAATCAAATGATAATAATGATCCTGCATCACAGCTGCCTGCAAGTGCTGAGCCTACAAATCCTACATCAGCGACAGCTCCTGTAACAGAGCATACAAAGACTGACAGTGATGGAAATGTAGCAGCCGAACAGAAAAAGGCTGAGTTAAAAAAGGCAGATGAGGAAGGAACTTCTGATAATTCATCGAAGAAGGGAAAAGAGTTTTATACAGTGACTGCTGCAAGCGGCAAGAATTTCTATCTTGTCATAGACCGTGACGGACAGGATGAGATGGTTTACTTCCTTACAGAGATTACGGAAAATGACCTTCTTAATGTCACAACTGATAATTCACAGACACTTCCAAAGAACTCGGCTGCACTCGAATCACAGATTTCAGTATCGGAGAGCGCTCTGCCTAATAATAATGCGGATATAGATAATACACATGAAGTCGAGACTCCGACCGAAGCACCTACAGAAGTGTCAACTGAAGAAACAGAAGAGCCGGAAGAGGCTAAGGAAGCAAATCCTCTTATCGGATATATCGTTATGGCGATTCTTGGAGCCGGTGCGATCGGAGCTGCTTATTATGTTAAAGTTGTAAAGAAAAAGCAGGAAGCTGAATTCGTCGAGGATGAGGACGATGATGATTACGAAGAAACCTTATTTAATGAAGATGATGAGAAGAACGGTGAAGAGGATTTCTTTGATAAGAATGATGATAAAAAATCAGAGTCAGATAAAGGATCTGAGGAAGATAAGGCATCGGAATCTTCTGAAACTAAGGCAGAAGATGACTCTGAAGGTGATGAGCAGTGAGCAGTCTTGTAATAACAGAGAAGCCGAGTGTTGCAAGGGCTTATGCAGACGCACTTGGAGTAAAAAATGTTAAGAACGGCTACATAGAAGGAAATGGCTATATCATTTCATGGTGTGTCGGTCATCTGGTAGAACTGGCACAGCCAGATGCTTATGACGGATCATTTAAGAAATGGTCTTATGAAACGCTTCCGATAATGCCTGACAGATGGCAGTATGAGCTGAAAAAAGAAACAAAGACACAGTTCAAAGTGTTGAAAAATCTGATGCATGATAACTCTGTTACAGATGTTATCTGTGCTACTGATGCTGGACGGGAGGGAGAGCTGATTTTCCGTCTCGTCTATAAGATGGCAGGATGTACCAAACCTATAAAACGCCTATGGCTTTCATCAATGGAAGAAAAGGCAATACGCGAAGGTTTCAGGAACCTTCGTCCCGGAAAAGAATATGACAATCTTTATCAGAGTGCTCTTTGCAGGCAACAGGCAGACTGGCTTGTAGGTATAAACGGAACAAGGCTTTTTACAGTTCTCTACAATAAGCTGCTGAAAGTCGGTAGGGTACAGACACCGACACTATCTATGATTGTAGACAGGGAAGAAACTATAAGAAGCTTTAAGAAAAAGCCGTTCTATACCACTCATATAATGCTTAATGGCTTTGAGGCAGTTTCAGATAAATTTGATACTGAGAATGAAGCATTAAATGTGGAAGCCTGTGCTGTTTTCAACGAGCTTAAGGTAACAAAGGTTGAGGAAGAAGAGAAGTTCATAGCTCCTCCGAGGCTTTATGATCTGACTACACTTCAGAGAGATGCCAACCGTATCTTTGGATTTACGTCAAAGCAGACATTGGATTACACGCAGAGTCTTTATGAAAAGAGACTCTGCACATATCCGAGGACGGACAGCCAGTACCTTTCTGATGATATGGGTTCAACAGCCGAAAGCGTAATTGAAGCAATCTATAAAGTGATGTTGAGACAGTCTGCGAGTGCAAAAGCAGATATAGGCAGGATCCTCAACAGCAAAAAGGTTACAGACCATCACGCTATTATACCCACTATGGAAATATCAGAATTAAATATGGAAAGTCTTGCAGAGGGAGAGAAGAAGATTCTTTCCCTCATTTCATATCGTCTGGTAGCTGCCACATCCGGGAAATATATTTATAAAAATACAAAGGTTGAATTTGACTGTGATGGATTTGCATTTCATGCATCCGGGAAAACCATAGTATCCGATGGATTTAGACGTTATGAAAAGATGCTGAGAAGCAGATTCGGCCTAAGGAACGATCTGGAAGATGGAATGGAAACATCAAAGGAACTGCCGGTGCTGCGTGAAGGGCAGGTATTTCGTGAGCTTACGCCTAAGGTTGTAGAAGGTTTCACACAGCCGCCTAAATCTTTTACAGAAGATACACTGCTCAAGTTCATGGAGACTGCTGGTGCTTCTGAAATGGATGATGACGTAGAGCGTAAAGGACTTGGGACACCTGCGACAAGGGCAGATATCATAGAAAAACTTGTAAAGGACGGTCTTATAAAACGTGATAAGAAAAAGCTTATTCCGACAGATGACGGTGTAAGGATTATTACGGTACTGCCGGATATAGTCAAGTCACCACAGATGACAGCAGACTGGGAGAATGCCCTTGTCCTTGTTTCAAAAGGAGAGATGAGTGCCGGGGACTTCATGGCAGGCATAAGAAAGATGGTTACAGATTTAATAAATACATACAGCAGTATAAGCGAGGAGGAAAAGAAGATGTTTGGTTCAGAAAATGCAGTCGGAAGATGCCCGAACTGTGGCGGAGATGTTTTGGTAGGCAAATATGGGGCGTACTGTTCTGAAAAGTGTGGTATGAGCCTCGGATATGCCATGGGAAAAAAGCTGAGTGAAGAGCAGATTGCAGCGCTTCTTGATGGAGAGAAGATTTTTATGAAAGGGCTTAAGAGCAAGAAGGGCGGAACTTATGATGCATATTTGAAGCCTGATGGAGTGGAGCCGTACTCATATACAAATAAAGACGGCGAAGAGAAAAACGGTTATCAGTTCAAATTTAGCTTTGAGTTTCCGAAGAAGAATAATAAAAAGGAGAATGATTGACATGGAGAATATAGTAAACAATATTTCAGCAGAGATTACAGAGAAGAGACCGGCGGGAGATAAATCCCGCCTTACTGCATATATGCAGGGATTCAAGAAAATTGAGAGAAAAGCACAGGCAGCTAAGGGAGGAAAGAAGGCATGAATTTTGAGGATTTCAAGAAAGAAGTAACTGACAGAATCAAGGATTTCTTACCGGAAAAATATGCTGATGCGAAGGTCAGTATAACGTCTGTGATAAAGAATAATGACAAGAAACTTGATGGACTTATGATCAAGCTTGAAGACAGTAATATTGCACCGAATATTTATCTTGAGGACTTTTATAAGGAGCATGAAAACGGAAGAAGCATGGAAGATATTCTGGGAAAGATTGCTGCTATCCGCGAGAAATATGACAGGCCGCAGAATTTTGATGTAAAAAAGATTACTGATTTTGATACCGTTAAGGACCGCATTATCTGTCGTCTTGTAAATGCTGAACAGAATGCGGAGTATCTTAAGGATAAGCCTCATAAAATGATTGATGACCTTGCGGTAACTTACCATGTTGCAATAGGCAGGGAAGACGGGGCAACAATGTCGGCACCGATTACAGAGAGGATGATGGAAGCGTATGGAATTGATGTGGATCAGCTTCATAAGATTGCGGTTGAAAATATTGATAATTTATCCTCAGTAAACTTTAAGAGCCTGAGTGATACTGTCATTGACATGATGCTTCCGGAAATGATGCGTGACGGTATGAGTGAGGAAGAAGCAAAGGTTATGATTAAAAGCATGGTGCCACCAACACCTGAGAATAATGTTTATGTTCTCACTAATGAAGACAAGCTTCATGGTGCAGCAATGATTCTCAGTGATAAGGTAATGGATGATGTAACAGAGAAAATCGGACAGGACTTTTATATACTTCCTTCAAGTCTGCATGAGGTGCTGATTGTACCAAAGACAGAAGAAGTGGATCTCAGGACTCTTGAAAACATGGTAAGGGATGTAAATGCGAGTCAGGTGGAACCGGAAGACAGACTTTCAGATCATGTTTATGACTATGATGCAAAGGAGCATGAGCTTTTCAGAGCTGACAAGGCAGAAGAGAGAGCTGCCGCGAAGGAGTCTAAAGTCTCAAAGGAAGAAGTCAGAGCAGAGAAGAAAGAACGCCCGTCACTTAGGGAAAGACTTTCACAGAAGAAGGAAATCGTTGCCAAGAATGCAGCGAACAGGGAACCTAACCAGATCAAAAAGGATAGGGGACAGGCTCTGGCATAAGGAGTGTGGACTATGGCAGGAAAATATAATGAGATAAAAGAACTTGCACGTTCTACGGCATTGGAATTATCTGCAGATGCAGAAAAGTGGAAAGCCTTCCTTGAAACATCGGGAAGGCTTTATCGCTACTCATTCATGGATCAGCTGCTCATACATGCACAAAGACCGGATGCAACGGCATGTGCAGAGCTTGAGACCTGGAATGAGAAGATGCACTGCTGGGTAAATAAGGGCTCAAAGGGTATTGCACTCTTGGATGAAAGCTCTGACAGACCAAGACTACGATATGTATTTGATGTATCAAACGTACATCCTGGCTGGCATATAGGCAGACTTCCAAATATATGGCAGATGCGTAAGCGTGATGAGCAGGCTGTAATAGGCAGACTTGAAAATATATATGGAAAGACAAACGAAGATGCATCATTTGGGAAAAGACTTGAAGAGCTTGCTTACCGTATAGCAGATGATTACTACGGTGATATTCTGCCGGAATTAAAGGACAGGCTTGATGACAGTTTTCTCTATGGATATGATGAGCAGAATCTTGAGATCAGATTAAAGGAGACTCTGAGGGAATCCATAGCTTTCACCCTGCTTTCAAGATGCGGTGAAGATACCTCACAGTATGATTTCTCATTCCTGTATCTGCGTGAATTCAGCGATATGAAAACTATGTCGGTGTTAGGCAATGCAGTATCGGATATGACGGAGCCTGTGTTGAAAGAAATCGGAAGGGCGGTAACAGCGCATGAGCGTAATATCGCCCGAAACAGCGTTTTAGAGCATGAGTCGAAGAATATATCACCAGCTGAAGAAAAATCCGAGGAAGGGCTTGCAAATGACCTTCAGAAAGACTATAATGCATTAAAGCGTGAAAGTGAACGGCGAAATATCAATATACAAAGCAAAGGAGAAAGTGTTTATGGAGATGACTTACATTCAGAGCGGGGACTATCTGATACCGAACCTGGTAGCGAACAGCGAGCCGGAGGAGCCATTAACGAAGTACGGATTGATGAGGAAAAACTTCCTCAAGGAACACCGCAGGGGAACCTACAGCGGAATGATGCTGGAAGGAGAACTGAAAGAGCACTGTCTGATGATACAGAAGCAGGCAGAGGAGAGGATGGATCATCTGACATCCGAGATGGCGAAGTCGCAGGGAGTGAACGAGGCTCTCAAAGCGAGCGACCAGATGAAATGGGTCGGAATGATGAACAATATCAGAGCCTCAGCGGAGGAGATAGTTTTATCGGAGCTGATCTACAGATAAACACTTCACCTGAAACTTATGAACAACTGAATATCTTCAACATGTTCCCTTCTTTTGAAGAACAGGTTGGAACTGTCATAACAGCGGAAGCAAGCGTGAAAACAGAAGCTCCCGCTGTTTTTAATTTAAATGAAGATCAGCTGAATGACATTATCAGATCCGGCGGAGGAAAGGAAGATAATCGCAAGCGCATATATGCAAAATACCTTGCAGGCAGGGATGCGGAAGCGATGACCGAGATCATCAAAAATGAAATAGGGAATGTCGGTAAAGGCTTTGAATTTGATGGTCAGAGGGTATCCGTCTGGTATGACAAAAAGGGTTTGAATGTTGCACCCGGAAACTCTGCGCAGGTTGATTTTGCAAATACCTACAGCTGGAGTTTTGTTGAAGAACTTACCCGTCAGATGATAGAGAACGGCACATATATGTCGAGAAGCGAGGCTGCACTTGTAGATGCTTCAGAAAAGAGCAGGGTTGCAGACCAAATATACTTTTTCTTCCGAGATGGAATTGGTGAAATGCCGGAATCACTTACTATCAAAGGTAACAATTATCCTGACAGCATTGAGCATCTGACGGAATTATTATCAGATCATGACGGCAGGCAGCTTCTTACTGATGAAATAAACAAAGCTGCCGAAAGAATTGATAGCGGTGAGGTGCAGCTTAAATGGCGATATGTAAAAGAACCGGAGTATCTCCTTTATGAAATAGCGGATTTTGACAGGGAACGCCGTGAATATCCACTTGCTGATGAAGTAAATGTCCTTAAGGAAGACTTCATTACAATGGATGAGATTGATTCCCGAATCACTCATGGAAGCGGGATGTCCAATGGGATGCTACGAATCTACGCTTATTTCATGGAAGGTCATGACAGCAAGGATAACGTGGCTTTTCTCAAAAATGAATATGGAACCGGTGGTCAGTCCCATGCCATTGTCGGAAGTGATAACAGCTGGGAAGATCATGATGCAAAAGGTATAAAGCTCTCCAAGGGGAATATCACAGCACCATATACGTCGGTCATTCTTAACTGGAACGTGGTCGAAAAGCGTATACGGGAGCTGATTGCTGGTGATAAATATCTTTCACCCGAAGCAAAGATTGCTTATGAAAAATATAAGGAAGAGAAAGCACAGGAAGCTCTTGTAAATGAGCAGGAGAACATCGCAGACGAACCGAGAGAAATAGATGTAGAGCCGGAGAAGTATGAAATATCTGAGGCAGAAACATACTATGCCGCCGATGTTCCTCAACTTATAGTTGAAATGGAAGAGGCAGAAAACCTTATAAATGATTTTTGTATAAGGGAATATGATCATGAAGCTGATTTCATAAATCTTTATAATATCGAGATAGCATATACAGACCTGACTGATGAAAGTACCGGAACAGAACATGCAGTGCAGGCATCCGTAGATCTTTTGAACAATCGCATTAGCCTTGCAATTGACGGTCAGATAATATCTCAGAATCAATATGACAGCCTCAGAGAGCTTATAGATAATGAACTTGCTTTTCTTGATTTTGGTGAACTCACTTATGTTTCGGAAGAGGATTGGGAGAAGTTTCAAACACTTGAGCCTGACCTTGATATACAGGATGTATCTGAAATAAAAGAAGAGCCTAAGATTGAAGCAAGCAAGGCAGAGAATTTCCATATTACAGATGATGATCTCGGTAAAGGCAGTGCAAAGGAAAAATTCAGAAATAATACAAATGCCATAAGGACATTAAAGCAGATCGAGGATGAAAACAGAACTGCAACAGCTGAAGAACAACAGATTTTATCACGATATGTCGGCTGGGGAGGTCTTGCTGATGCTTTCGATGATACAAAAAGCAACTGGTCGTCAGAGTATCATGAATTGAAAGGCATTTTAACTGCCGAAGAATATAACTCTGCAAGGGAGAGTACCCTTAATGCCCACTTCACAAGTCCTGTAATCATCAGAAATATTTATGAAGCAATCGGACAGATGGGATTTGAAAATGGAAATATCCTTGAGCCTGCAATGGGTGTAGGCAACTTCTTTGGTATGCTGCCGGAAGTAATGAAAGACAGCAAACTCTATGGAGTCGAGCTTGACGATCTAACAGGACGCATTGCAAAGCAGCTCTATCCAAAGGCAGATGTACGTATCAGTGGCTATGAAAAGACGGATTTTCAGAATGACTTTTTTGACATAGCTGTAGGCAACGTGCCTTTCGGTAATTATAAAGTAAGCGACAAGCCTTATGATAAGCTGAATTTCCAGATACATGATTACTTCTTTGCAAAGACTCTTGATAAGGTAAGACCTGGCGGCATTGTAGCCTTTGTCACAAGCAAGGGTACTATGGATAAACAGAATCCTCAGGTCAGAAAATATCTTGCACAGAGGGCAGAGCTGATTGGGGCAGTAAGACTTCCAAACACGGCATTCAAGGAAAATGCAGGAACCGAAGTAACATCAGATATTCTCTTTTTCAAGAAGAGAGATAGATTGATGGATATCGAACCCGACTGGGTACATCTTGGAATGGATGCAAATGGAATATCCATGAACCAGTATTTTGCAGACCATCCTGAGATGATTGTAGGAAAAATGGAAATGACCTCCGGCCCCTATGGTATGGAAAGCACCTGTGTCGCTGATGAAAGCAGACCATTTGAGGAACAGCTTCGTGATGCTGTCAGCAATATCCATGCAGAATATGAAGCCATAGAGCTTGAAGAAGACGAACTTACAGACAGCAGCCTTGAAGTAATTCCTGCTGATCCAAATGTTAAAAACTATAGTTACTGCATTGCAGATGACCATGTATATTATCGTGAAAATTCCATAATGAAGCCTGCGGACGTATCGGAAACTGTAGAGGAGCGTATCAAGGGAATGATCGCCATCAGGGACTGTACGCAGGAACTTATACAGATGCAGCTTGATGATTATTCCGACGAATCCATAAAGTCAAAACAGTTCGAACTTAATGAGCTTTATGATAAATTCTCTGATAAATACGGCATAATTAGCTCTCAGACCAACAAGCGGGCATTCAACCAGGACAGCAGTTATTGTCTTCTCTGCTCATTGGAAAAGCTTGATGATGAGGGCAAATTCCTCGGAAAAGCTGATATGTTCACAAAGCGTACTATCAAGCATGCCGAGGTTGTTACGAGCGTAGATACTGCTAGTGAAGCGCTGGCGGTATCTCTTGCTGAGAAGGCAAAGGTTGACCTTGCATATATGGCAGAGCTCACCGGGAAGACAGAAGAAAAGATAACGGAAGAGCTCGCAGGTGTAATCTTCAAGAATCCACAGACAGAGAAATGGGAAGCAGCAGATGAATATCTGTCGGGAAATGTCCGCGAAAAGCTTAATGCAGCTAAGAATTATGCAGAAGTTCACCCGGAATATCAGGTGAATGTGGCTCATTTGGAGCAGGTAATGCCGAAAGATCTTGAAGCATCGGATATCGAAGTTCGACTTGGCGCAACATGGATAGATCCTAAATATATAGAGGACTTCATGAGGGATACTTTCCAAACGCCGGATTACTTTTTCAAACGTGAAACAGTCGGAGTGCAGTATTCAGATGTAACGGGACTCTGGAATATCAAGGGTAAGAATGCCGACTTTGGAAATACTCTTGTAAATATGACCTATGGAACGGGAAGGGCAAATGCTTATAAGATCTTAGAGGAAAGCCTTAACCTTAAGGATATCCGCATTTATGATACTGTTGTTGAAGATGGTAAGGAAAAGCGGGTACTCAATAAAAAGGAGACCACATTTGCTGCACAGAAGCAGGAGGCAATCCGTGAGGCATTCAAGGACTGGATTTTCAGGGATTCCGAGCGTAGGACTGATCTCGTAAAAGTCTATAATGAGCGTTTCAATTCCACGAGACCGAGAGAATATGACGGTTCGCATCTGAAATTCCCGGGCATGACACCTGACATAGAATTAAAGCCACATCAGAAAAATGCTGTAGCACACGTTTTATATGGTGATAATACGCTCCTTGCTCACTGTGTCGGTGCCGGTAAGACATTCGAAATGACAGCGGCAGCTATGGAACTCAAACGCTTAGGACTTGCACAGAAATCGCTCTTTGTAGTACCGAACCATCTGACGGAACAATGGGCGAGTGACTTTCTGAGACTTTATCCAGGAGCAAATATACTTGCTGCAACGAAGAAGGACTTTGAGCCTGCAAACCGTAAGAAGTTCTGCTCACGTATAGCGACAGGTGACTATGATGCTGTAATTATCGGTCATACACAGTTCGAGAAGATACCGCTTTCACAGGAAAGACAGGTTGCAATCCTTGAAAAGCAGATAGACGATATAACGGAAGCGATAGCCGAGGCAAAGGCTGAAAGGGGCGAGCGTTATACCATAAAACAGATGGAAAAATCCAAAAAACAGCTCCTTACAAAACTTGATAAACTCAATGACCAATCCCGTAAGGATAATGTTGTGACTTTCGAGCAGTTAGGCGTAGACAGGCTCTTTGTAGACGAGTCACACGCGTATAAAAATTTGTTCCTTTATACAAAGATGAGGAACGTTGCAGGAATAGCGCAGACCGAGGCCCAAAAGTCTCAGGATATGTTTAACAAATGCCAGTATCTTGACGAGATCACAGGCGGCAAGGGAGTGACCTTTGCTACGGGGACTCCGATTTCAAATTCGATGACTGAGCTTTACACGAATATGCGTTATCTCCAGTATAATACGCTTCAAAGATTAGGCTTGGGGCAGTTTGATTCATGGGCTGCAAACTTTGGTGATACGCAGACAGCAATAGAATTAGCACCGGAAGGAACCGGCTATCGCGCTAAGACAAGATTTGCAAAGTTCTTCAATCTGCCGGAGCTTATATCACTTTTTAAGGAGAGTGCCGACATACAGACACCCGATATGCTGAAACTTCCTGTGCCGGAAGCAGAGTATGAGAATATCACTTTAAAGCCTTCAGAAGCGCAGAAGGAAATGGTGCAGTCATTAGCAGACAGGGCAGAGCGTGTGCGTAACCGCATGGTGGATTCTTCCATCGACAACATGCTCAAAATCACCAATGACGGTCGAAAACTGGCACTGGATCAGCGTCTTATGAATGATATGCTGCCGGATGATGAAAACAGCAAATCCAGCGTATGCGTGGAAAAGGCCTTTAAGATATGGGAAGACACGGCAGATAAGAAGTCAGCACAGCTCATTTTTTGCGATTTGAGCACACCAAAAGGAGATGGCTCCTTTAATGTATATGAGGACATAAGGGATAAGCTGATAGCGAAAGGAGTACCGGCTGAAGAGATAGCATTTATACATGATGCGAATACAGAGACGAGAAAAGCGGAGCTGTTTGCGAAAGTAAGAAGCGGACAGGTTCGTTTTTTATTGGGATCAACTGCAAAGATGGGTGCCGGGACCAACGTCCAGGACAAACTTATAGCCCTGCATCACCTTGATGTGCCTTGGAGACCGAGCGACATCGAGCAGCAGGAAGGCCGTATCTTACGACAGGGCAATACAAACCCTAAAGTCAAGATATTCCGCTATGTTACGGAAGGGACCTTCGATGCTTACTCATGGCAGCTGATCGAGAATAAACAGAAGTTTATCGGACAGATAATGACCAGTAAATCTCCGGTAAGAAGCTGCGAGGATATGGATGAAGCGGCTCTTTCGTATGCTGAGGTAAAGGCACTTGCAACCGGAAATCCTTATATAAAAGAAAAGATGGATCTCGATATACAGGTCAGCAAACTTAAGCTACTGAAGGCAAATCATACGAGTCAGAAGTACCGACTTGAGGATAATATAGCCAAGAATTATCCGCAACAGATATCTGCATTGAAGGAGCGTATCAGCGGTATGAAAGCCGATATAGCAACTTATGATGCTAATAAGCCTGCGGATAAAGACTTTTTCAATATGACTGTTGCCGGAAAAAACTATGATGACAGGAAAGAAGCCGGGGCAGCCATAATAGCAATCTGCAAGGAAATGAAGCAGGCGAATGTGGCTGTTCCTGTCGGAGAATATCTTGGTATGAAGATGAACGTGAGCTTTGATTCATTTAGTCGGAAGTTCTCACTTAATATGAAAGGCCAGCTCAGTCATTCCATAGAAATCGGCTCAGATCCGTCCGGAAATATCACCCGTATCGGTAATGCAATGGAAGCCATGCCAAAACAGCTTGAAGAAGCGACAGCCAGACTTGCAAATGTGGAACAGCAGCTTGAAACAGCAAAAGCTGAAGTAAATAAACCATTCCCACAGGAGCAGGAATTGGCTGATAAACTTACAAGGCTCGCAGAGCTCAACAGCCTCCTTGATATGGATGAAAAAGGTGATGGACAGGGCGAGGAGAAAGGCGAAGCCGAAAAGACAGAGCATGCAGAAAAGCCTGAAATAAAGGAAGAAAGACCTTCTCTTGCGGCAAAGCTGAAAGAGAAAAAGGAAATCGTGGCATCAATGAGTCACAAACCTTCCGATGTAGCAAAAAGGCTTGAGGCATGTATATGAGAGGGGTGAGAGCTTATGGCGAATGACAAAGATTTGAATGATAGCTTAGACGATGCGACAGTCATAGCCGCGTTTAAGGATAAGACCAAAGAAATGTTCCATGAACTTGGAGCTATGGATCCCGATACGATAGAAGCCTTTGTGAAAGACCATGTTCAGAAGGTCATAAGTGATTATAATCTTGATGTGAAAGTTGAGGATGTTGTAGTCTCCGGCAGCAGAAGCCGGGGACTAGAAACTGAAGGCTCAGATCTTGATGTTGTGGTATATTTCAGCGGCTCAGAGCGGGAAGATGATTTTTTCAATATTCTTCATGAGGAAGGCGTCATCATGGGCGGAGTAGCTCTTGATATAAATCCCATATCGCAGGAAAAGTCAGGAAGTCTTTCGGAATATCTGAAAACTGTAGAAGCATATCTTGCAGAAAAAGCAGCACAGAGTATCATTGAGGTTGAGCAGAGCAATGTTGTGGAGTTTCCCAAGCCTCCCGAAACTATTGTCACATATACGGTAGCAGAGTGCGGCGAGTTTCACAGCCTGGGAGTATATCACGAGAATATCGAGACTATAGATGAAGCTAAGAAACTGTACGAGAAAGCCCGTGCAGATAACGCAAGCATGATACCGGCTCTTGGCATTAACGTCCATACTGTAGGAACGAGTGAATATGATGATGTTCAGTGGGATTTTCTCAGTGGCAACAGGATAGACTTGAATGATCTCGGATTCCTTCCTGATATATGGAATAATCCTACGGCGATGGAAAAGCTAGAAACACTTGTAGATGCATTTCCTAATGCAGAGATTATAGGGACTATTCCGGGGCGTGAGATGACTGAGCCTATAATTGATACGGATCCGGAAAAGCCTGTATATATAGATGAGGCTGCAAAGATAGCGGCAGAAATAGACAGGTTTTCGCTTGATTTTGATGTCAGTGAATATAATGATACTGTAAGCAACTGGGAAGCGCAGGTGCAGAATATAGCAGATGATATCCGTAAAGGCAACTCAATGGAGTATAAGGTATATCTTGGAAATATCTTAGACCAGAGCGATAATGTCGAGGATGTCAGAAAAGCCGCAGAGCTTCTGATAAAACTTGCTGAGTATAAGCCCCTTGCAAAGGTTGAAGAGATGGAAGAGGAAAATCTCAACCAGATTGACAACGTACTCAGCAATACGGTTCCAAAAGCTGAGGAGCGGAAGAACTCCCGTAATGCCGAGCAGGAGCTTATCGAGGAAGAAGAGCGCAAGAAAAGGAGTAAAAACAGACCGTCACTTCGAGCAAGACTTGAAGAAAAGAAGGCAATCGTGGCGGCAAACAGTGCAGACCGCCAAAACGAAAAACAGCGAAAGGTGCAAACTAAACTGACAGCATCGCAGTTTGAATTATAGTTGATTGGGTGTGGAGTTGTAGTGGCTCTGCACCTTTTTTTAGTTTTAAAAAAGTATATATTTAATAACAGATTTATTGAAATAGTGATATGGATATATGATATAATATAGCCGAGTAACGGATTATTATATAGTGCGAAGTGGGTAATGGATATGGTTAATTTAGTTGAAAAAGCAATACCTACAGATACTTATCAATCTCCTTTGCATATAACGGATGAGCTTCGAGAATTTAGCAACCGTAGAGAACGTAGAGCAAGAGAGCTTGGTATTGCATTATATGTCCTAGGATATGATCCTGACAAAGATGATGAGTTACAGAGGCTTGAAGACTATATAATGGAAAATTTTATTGACTTAGATCTTGATGTTCCTGAAGAGATAAAAGCAAAGTACTTGAAATTGAAAAAACAAAAATGTGAACAGGTATCACAGTAATATAAAAAAGGAAAACCAAGAAGGGGGATAACATGGCAAGAAAGAGCACCAAAACAAAATCCACAACAAGCAAAAAAGAAGAGAAAGTAACCGCAGTAGCTCCTGAAGCAAAGGCAGCAGCTGATACAGAAGTAAAAGAGACAGCTAAAGCTCCTGCAAAGAAAACTACAGCTAAGAAGACTACAACAAAGAAAGCTACAGCTAAGAAGACTACTGCTAAAGCAGAAAAGCCTGCTACAGAAACAAAGAAGGCAGAGGTAAAGGCTAAGGCTGAAACAAAGACCAAAACTGCAAAGAAAGCAGAAGTTAGCAGCACCACTCATTTCTTTGAGATAGATGGCGAGCAGATCAGCACAGCTGATATTGAAGAAAGAATCCGCGAGGCATATAAGGCAGAAGGACATAGAATCGGCAACATGAAGGACGTTTCGGTATATTATAATTTCGCTGAGCGCCGCGCTTACTATGTTGTAAACGGCAAGCCGGAAGATAAGTTTGTGGAGTTCTAAGGCTATAAAGAATACATTCTGATAATTCAAGGCACTTTTTGTTAGTTTGAGATGAACTGGCGGGAAGTGTCTTTTATCATTTTAAAAATAATTCTTAAAAGTCTTAATAGTTTATAAAAATGTATACAAGTGGTGATTATGGTACAGCATTTTTCTTAAAATAAAAGTATAGAAAATTCAATGACTTTTGCAGTGAAAAAAGGAGGCCGCCATGAAAGATATGTTATTTACACTTACAGGAACAAAGTATTATTACGGCAACAGCTTTTTGAAGGAAGGCATGAAAGTGAAGCTGATAAAGGAGCCGGAGAATGAGCATGATAAAGAGGCAATTCGGATAGAGCTTAAAGGGATGGGAAAAATCGGATATGTGGCAAATAGCCCTTATACAGTAATCGGAGAAAGCATGAGTGCCGGCAGATTATATGATCATATCAAAGATAAAGCGAAGGGAAAAATTTTATTGATAACACCTGCAGGTATTCTCTGCAAATTAAAGAAATAAATGCGACATTAAATGAATACCTGTTAAGATTATTATAATAATTCGGGAGAGGAGACAAGTTAAATAATGTCGAGTCGATTCGAAAATGATGATTATCATGATATTTCATTCGAAGAGTTTGATAGGATTATTTGCAACAGTGATGATGAGGAAGATATCAATATAGATAGCTTTATTGCAATGGTAGATCAGAGTATAGCTGATGATGAACTGTACGAAGAAATTGCTTATGAAGAGGACTTGATACAATCCAATATGCATGAGGCAATGCGTAAGGAAAACTATCAGGACTTGTTCTCATATTCTATTAAGCTCAGTAAAATATCATACGCAAAGTTCAAGAGAGAAATAGATTCAAGTATAGAAAAATGCGCTAAAAATGGTGTAGTGGATGCTCTTATATTTTTGATGGAGAAATACACTGTTAGAGGAAATGGAACTTTATGCCCTGAAGCCTTTCCGGTTTTGAAAAAACTGTCGGACATCGGTTATATAAAAAGCTTTCAATGGCTCGGAGACTGTTATTATTATGGCATTGGATGTGAGCGGGATTTGAAGCTGGCCAATAATGCCTATTTTGAAGGGGACTTGTTTGGCGAATCTGAACATTGCAAAACTAAAATGGAAGTCATTAACAAGGAGTTAAGAGAATACAAAGGAAATGATTTTTTTCAGTCTATGATATCCGATTTACTTTGGAATCATAAAGTCAGTGAGGTTAGGCTTGTAATAGCAGAAATGATAATTGAAGGAAAATTAAAGGATTATCAGACGGAAACTGCAATACTTCTTCTGAAAGAAAGCGATACGGCTGATGGATATTCCTATTATCGTTTAGCAGAATGCTTTTCATATGGAATAGGTACTTCCATAGATTATATAAAGGCATACAGTGCTCTTGAATGGGCTGAAGAGTATATGAAATGGTACTTGCCGGATACTAATGAGGAATGCAGACAGTTACCATGGTGGTATTTGGAAAACAGAAATTATAATGAAGATTACAAAAAGATATTGCAACTTCAGGAAGAAGCAAAAATACAAATTAGCAAACTGACTGAATCTGGAGAAATAAAACAGGAGTATTCAGGTGATTATGGTATTGAAATGTTATATGAGAATTGGTGCTGCGAAGAAACACTTTTTATAAAGCGGAAAACAGGAGGAAACTGATATGTATGGAGCTATATTAGGAGACATGAATAGCAGGTTCAGTAGGCGAAGCGATGTTCGGAGTTCCTGAAGATATGAAGAAGGAATGTGAAAGTAGACTACCATATGAGTTTATAAGCATAATAGCTGATTTTAAACCGTTTATAGCTAATTGATTAAAAAAATGTATTCATCTTCCTGTACTATAAACATCTCATCAAAAAATGCCGATATATAAACGATAAGGTATTTTAAACAGGAGGGGTGAGTACATGCCAAAAGGAACAAAACAGAAGCTTAAATTATATTATCTCAGTCAGATCATGCTCAGGGAAACGGATGATAATCATGGAATCTCAATGCCGCAGATACAGTCAAGACTGTTGGAGTACGGAATAACATCAGACCGAAAAAGTGTTTATGATGATCTGGAATCCTTGAAGGTACTGGGATTAGATATAATCGGCGAAAAAGTCGGAAAGAGCTACTTATATCATGTAGGTAAAAAGCAGTTTGAGATAGCGGAGCTTAAGCTGCTTGTTGATTCAATACAGTCCTCGAAGTTTATTACAGAGAAAAAATCTAATGAATTAATAAAGAAGCTGACTAATTTCGCAAGTGAATATGAGGCAAAGGAATTAAAGCGGCAGGTGGTGGTTCATGGTCGGGTGAAGACCATGAATGAAAGCATCTACTATGTTGTAGATGATATTCATAAGGCAATAACCACGAACAGCAAAATAAGATTTGAGTATCTCAAGTGGAATCTTCAGAAGAAGATGGTACGGAAAAAGGATAAGATTTACGAAGTAAGTCCCTGGGCACTTACATGGAATGATGAAAACTATTATCTTGTCGCTTATGATTCAGAAGCCGGCGCAATAAAGCATTATCGGGTAGACAAGATGAGGGATATCAAATTGACTGGGGAGAAAAGAGACGGACGCCAGTTCTTCAAGCAATCCGATATTGCAAATTATACGAAAATCAATTTTGGAATGTATGGCGGCGAGGAAGTAAAGGTAAAGCTTGAAATTAAGAATGAGATAGTCGGAGTTCTAATAGATAGGTTTGGAACAGATATTTCTATAAAAACATCAAGAGAAGGCTGGTCGGTGACTACGGTTGATGTTGCCCTGAGTGACCAGTTTTTCGGATGGATATTCGGACTTGGAACGAACGTCCAGATCATTTCGCCGGAGGAAGTCAGGCATAAATTTGCAAGTGAACTTGCAGAAATTGTAAAGCAGTATATTTGATATGATATAAGCACACATTTGTTATGCATCGGAGGAAAACGCTATGTTAGATTTCGGAGATGAGTTGTTTGATTTTAACCATGATGGTGAACTTGATGCATTTGAAGAGGCAATCAAGTTCAAGTTTCTTGATGATGGGATGAAGTTCCGGGGATATGGAGAAGAAGATGAAAATGAGGAAGATGATGAATGGTAGATAAATCAGTAAGAAAACACCCAAATTAACGAGTTCCCTGTATTTTAATTTGATGTATATTATCCTATAATAAAAATGTATTTATAGCAATTACTTATGGTGCTGATGTATCAATTATCAAATATATTTAAGCAACAAGTATAGATGGGGACAACAGTATGGAGCATAAAAGATTATTTATAGTTGATAATTCTTCTGAACTGAAAAGTGTTAAGCAGTACTTAACAGAATGGTGTGATGCGTCCAGACAGATGGATATAGCAACGGGTTATTTGGAAATTGGCGGTCTGCTTGATTTGGATCAGAACTGGCAGAAACTTGACAAGATTCGGATTATTCTTGGCAATCAGATGACTAAAAGAACAAAAGATGTGATTGATATTGCTGTCAAGGGACTTCTACAACGGCTTAGAGAAAGCGTAGATGATGAACAGGAAAAAAATGAATTTTTGATCGGAGTTCCTGCGATTGTTGAAGCAATGAAAAGTCGAAAGATAGAATGCAGGGTTTATGATAAAGATAAGTTTCACGCGAAGGCGTATATTGCTTATTTCAAAGAAAATTTTCAGAAACAGTTTCTTGCAACTATGAATCTCCCTGATGGCTATGCATTAGTTGGATCAAGTAATTTTACACACGCCGGGTTGACTAAGAATATTGAACTTAATATTCAGGTAAGGGATGAGGTGGCAGAACTCCAGGAATGGTTCCAAAAGCAATGGGAAGAAGGAACTGATATTACAGAAGCGGTGTTGGAAGTAGTTGAAAACAACTGCAAAGAATATAGCCCTTATGACGTTTACCTTCGTTCTATGTATGAATATTTTAAGAGCAGAGAAGAAACTGTATCAGAATGGGAAAAACATGATTCAGTAATATATAAGGAATTATCACAGTATCAGAAAGATGGATATAACAGTTTAGTAGAAATTGCAAACCGTTATTCAGGAGCATTTCTTTGCGATGGAGTAGGACTGGGAAAAACTTTTGTGGGTATGATGCTCATAGAGCGATTTGTAAAAAAAGAAAGAAAAAACGTGGTTCTTATGGTCCCGGCAGCTGCAAGAGTATCCGTGTGGGAAACAACCATAAAGAAATATATGCCAGAAATTTTAGAAGGATTTTATTCATTTAAGATCATTAATCATACCGATCTCCTCTTGGAAAAAAATGAAAATCTAATGACTCAGATATCAGAGCAGGCAGAGATTGTGATCATTGATGAAGCGCATCATTTCCGTAATCGTTCTTCTAATAGGTATAGAAAACTATTTAGCATGATGGAAAACGGACAACAAAAACAGATGTTTATGTTAACGGCAACTCCAATAAATAATAGTTTTTTGGATTTGCAGCATTTGATAGAATTATTTACCCATCGCCAGGATGATTTTTTTGCACCGGCACCGCTTGGAATTCATAGTTTACAAGGTCATTTTAAGAAAATGGAGGCAAAATTGTTCTCAGAGACGAGAACGGGGGCAGCCGATTCAACAGAACTGTCCGATGATATATTTAGGGGAGACCAACTAGTAAATGAACTTGTGGTACAACGTAGCAGGGCATATGTAAAGAAGAGTCTATCAAATGAAGAGGGAGCAAAAGTTATTTTCTCTGAGCGACAGGATCCCATCGTTGCGAATTATTCGCTGCGGAAATCGTATGGAAATCTGATAGATCATTTTGTTGATTCGTTCTATAGAAGAGATGAGAGAACGGGGAGGGAATTCCCTATTTTAGCGTTGGCCGTATATGCTCCTTACGAGGCTGCTTATTATATTGGAGATCCGACAAAAATAAACAGCATGGTATCTGGTCGACAACAACAAGTGGTAAATCTCATAAGGCAACTTTTGCTTAAACGATTTGAAAGCTCAATAGAGGCATTTTCAGAGACTTGTATTCGCATATATGCACGTTTAAGAAAGTTTATTATAGACTATAAAGAGTACGGAAATACTAAACAGATAGAACGCTTTATAAAAAAACAGGAAAAAATAAGCAATTATGTTGACCAGTTTATCGAAGAAATAATGAAAAAGGCTGTAGATGAACTTGAAGATGATCTTCCGGATTATGTTTGGGAAGCAGAGGATAATCTTGATGTAAAAGATTTTGATATCAGAGCAATGATAGATGATACTATTCTTGACATGGAGGTGCTTGCAGAGTTTATCCAGGATATAATGGGATTTAAGCCAGATAACGATGATAAGATTCGCACACTAGTAAAAATTCTTAAGGAAGATAAGCGGGTTGCTGGAAAGAAAGTAATCATATTTTCTGAGTATCGAGCAACAGCTCAGTACATTTATAGAGAGCTTGTAAAAGAAGGCTTTGATCATATAATTGAAATTGATGGTCAGACCAAGATAGACCGTCATGAGCTAGTTCAAAATTTTGCACCATATTACAATGGGAAATCATCATCTGAATTAGAGGAAGAAATAAATATACTTGTTGCCACTGACGTACTTGCGGAGGGATTAAATTTGCAGGATGCGTCCTGCTTAATAAACTACGAACTTCATTGGAATCCTGTAAGACTTATGCAGCGTATAGGTCGTATAGATCGAAGAAGAAATGCAGAAATTGAGGAAAGGCTGCTTAATGATCATCCGGAGTATAAAGAAGATAGAGAAAAGGCGTATTATTGGAATTTTCTTCCACCATATGAATTAGAACAGCTTTTAATGTTGTATAGAACAGTTTCTCAAAAAACCTTAAGAATATCGAAAGCATTTGGCATAGAAGGGAAAAAACTTCTTACACCTGACGATGATTATGAGGCTTTAAAAGAATTTAATTCAAATTATGAAGGCGAAACATCTAGTGATGAAGAAATAGCCTTGGCATATCAGGATTTATTAAAGGATAACCAGGATTATGAGGAACAGGTAGCCCGTCTGCCTAAGAAAATGTATAGCGGCAAGGCAGCGATATCAAAGCGAGGATTCTTTTTCTGCTATGAACTTCCAACTAAAAGAATAGATGGTTCCTGGACTAATGGCGACGGGTTGTATAGGTGGTATATGTTGGATTCAGATACAGGTACGATTTTAAATCAGACGTATGAAATATGGAAAACTATCCGTTGCGCAGAGGAAGAGCCACGAAAATTGGAAGTTACAGAGGAGCAGTTTAAGGAAGTTAGAAAAGAAATAGAAAAACATATAAAGAAAACATATTTAAAGGCAGTTCAGGCACCTATAGGCATAAAACCTCGTCTTGTAACCTGGATGCAACTTTGTTAGGAGAAAAAAATATGAGCCATGACATACGAAATGTAGTAACGATAAATCGACTTATGGCATATTTTGGAGAAGTGCTTAAATGGGAAGTTGATGTAGAAGATTTCGAGGATATAGATGATATATCATACGAATTTGAAGCTGAAGAGTTAGGACTTAAAGAAGAAGCTTTTGTAAAAATTAAATCCATTAGGCAGCTACAACCATTAGTAGATGGGCAGAAATGGGGAATATTTACAGTTGAATTTGATAGTAAAAAATTAGAGGTTACTGCGCTGAGGAAGGTCCTTTCCGGATTAATTCCAAAGAAACGTAATTCTTCAGATCATGCTGTTTGGGACCAAAAAGATTTATTGTTTATCTGTTTCTGGGGCGAGGCAAGTAATCGTACACTTGGAATTGCACATTTTGAGGAAAAAGAAGTTGGTCTTCCACAAATTAAGATGATATATTGTGCTCCGGCAATTGAGGATCCAATTCAGCTTGAGATTTTTAAGGATAAGCTTAGCAAATTGTCTTGGCCAATAGATATTCATGATACGCAAAAATGGCATGATGACTGGTCCAGTGCCTTTACTACAGTTTATAAGCAGACAATCAGAGATTCTTCAACTCTTACAACTCAGCTTGCTAAAGAAGCAAAAGGAATCAGGGATAGGATTCTTGATACATTAAAGATTGAATCGAAGAATGGATATGTACATTCTTTATATGCAAAGTTCAAGGATGCTTTAATTCATGATATGACAAAGACACAGTTTGCTGATATGTATGCGCAAACGGTAGTTTATGGGCTTTTTTCGGCACGATGTATGGATGATACACAGGATGACTTTAGTGCTGAAGAGGCAATTAAATGTCTTCCGAATACTAATCCATTCCTAAAAAATCTTATGAAAGAATGCTTGGGAGAACAGAAAGATAGTAAGCTTTCATATGACGAACTTGAAATTGGAAATATTGTTGATTTACTACTTCATACGAAGACGGATGAGATAATAAAAGACTTTAACAGACAGACGGGAGGCGGAAAAGAGGATCCTGTTATCCACTTCTATGAAGAGTTTTTGACCGCTTATGATAAAGAACAAAAAGTAAAACGAGGCGTATATTATACTCCTCAACCTGTTGTCAATTTCATGGTTCGTGCAGTGGATTCACTTTTGAAGAGTGAGTTTGGATTAGAGGATGGAATTGCTTCAACTAAGACTAAAAAAATCAAATACATCCGCCCGAGTAAAAAACGTTATGATGGTTTCCATCGCGGACAAGTAGAAGATACGATGGAAGTTCCGGAGGTACAAATCTTAGATCCTGCCACTGGTACAGGGACTTTTTTGCGTCAAACTATATTGCAGATATATGAGAATTTCAATAAAAAGAATAATGGATTAACTTCTGATGAAAAAAAGAAAGCGTGGAATGAGTATGTTGGTAAGCAATTGTTACCACGTTTGAATGGGTTTGAGCTGATGATGGCTCCTTATGCTGTTGCTCATATGAAGCTTGCTATGGTTTTAAAGAATACAGGATACGATTTTGGAAATGATGAACGATTGAGAGTTTTTTTGACAAACACACTTTCAGAACCGGGAAATGCCGAGGCACAAATGAATATTTTTGATGATCCATTGGCAAATGAATCCGTAGAAGCAAATGCAGCAAAGAAAAATAATGGAATAAATATCGTTATTGGGAATCCTCCATATAGTGCCGAAAGTGCAAATAAGGATGATTGGATCATGAAATTAATGGAGGATTACAAAAAGGAGCCAGGCGGAATAGAGAAACTCAAAGAACGAAACCCAAAATGGATAAATGATGATTATGTTAAGTTTATAAGATATGCACAATATGTTATCGAGAATGCAGGAAATGGAATTCTTGCGTACATATGTCCTCATGGATTTTTGGAAAATCCTACATTTAGAGGGATGAGATGGTGGCTAATGTCGGTTTTCGACGATATTTATATTATTAATTTACATGGAAATTCTAAAAAACAGGAGAAATGTCCGGATGGAACAAAGGATGAGAATGTTTTTGATATACAGCAAGGAGTGTGTATTAATATACTGGTAAAGCATAAGAAATCTGAAGATGATATACTTGCAAACGTTTTTTATAAGGATGTTTATGGATTGCGTGATTTCAAATATTCATTTCTGGTTGAAGAAAGATTTCATGATATAAAGTGGCAAAGACTGTATCCAGAATCAAATATGTATTACATGATTCCTAAGAACTTTGAAGGAGCTGAAATATATTATTCTGGATTTTCTGTTTTGAAACTTTTCATGATTTCATCACAAGGCGTTTTGTCAGGAAATGATGCTTGTGTTATGTATGAAAGTTATTTGGACGCTGAGAGAGTAGCAAAAAAATTGATTACAGCTAACTCAAATATAGAACTAGAAAAGGTTTTTGAAGGTAAGAAAAAGGCTAAGAATTGGAGTCTTATTGCTGCGAAGGAAGACTTAGAAAAAGGATATAGGATAGAAAGAATCAAATATAGACCATTTGATGATGTGTTTTCTGCTTATACTGGAAGAAGCTGTGGATGGCATTGGCGTCCCAGAACTGAAACTATGAATCAGTTACTAGAATGTCTGGGAAATATTTGTATGGTCATGACTCGGATTGTTCAGAAAGGAAGAGCTTATAATCATATTTTTATTTCAGATTCTATAACTGATAAAGGAATACTATCATCTAAAGATAATGCATTTGTATTTCCATTATATATTTATGATGAATCTAACGGTAACAGAAGGAGAACAAACTTAGATAGTGATATTGTTAATGAATTAGCTATTCGTATTGGATTAATCTATGATGAGAATAAAAACACAGATGAAAAAAATAGAATCAATTCCTATGATGTGTTTTGCTATGCCTATGCTTTGCTTTGGTCACCATCTTATAGAATGAGATTTAATGAATTTTTGATTATAGATTTTCCTTATGTACAATATCCTTCTGATGCTGATCTGTTTTGGAAGTATGTAAAACTAGGTGAAAAACTAATAAACGTTCAGCTAATGAAAAAAAATAAAGAAACAAGAGAATTAGAATTCATAGGATTGGAAAGACGTATAGAACTAGTAGAGTATCAAAATAAAATGGTTAAGATAAATAAGGAATCATTTATCGGAAAAATACCAGAGAATGTTTGGAAATTTACGGTTGGAAGTTATCAACCCGCCCAGAAATGGTTGAAGG